>JBHJOU010000263.1:0-3034 GCA_050329355.1 Rivularia sp. (in: cyanobacteria) | reverse complement strand
TCTAAACCTTCCATCTGTCTTTCATGAAGAATTCTGGCTGCTTCAATTCCTCTGTAACGTTTGCGCTTATAGTGAACCCAAGGATAAATTTTGGCTCCGATTTCCGGGTCAACCATGTTAATTGTAATAGTTACATGGTCAACATTTAATTCCTTAATCCGGTCTACGTAGTCCGGTAGCATCAAACCGTTGGTTGATAAACAAAGTTTAATGTCTGGTGCTTGGGAATTAATCAACTCAAAGGTGCGGAAAGTCTTATCTGGATTAGCTAAGGGGTCACCAGGACCTGCAATTCCCAATACTGTCATTTGGGGAATTTTACCTGCAACGATGAGAACTTTTTGTGCTGCTTCCTCTGGTGTGAGTAATTCGCTAACTACTCCGGGACGACTTTCGTTAGCACAATCATATTTGCGGTTACAGTAGTTGCACTGAATGTTGCAAGCTGGAGCAACGGCAACGTGCATCCTTGCATAATAAATAGACATTCTTATTTCAATATTTATAGGTCGGTTTTTTCGCTTTCATCAATTAATTTAGTTCTCTAAAAGTTTACTTAAAATGAGTATTTGTAATACTATAAATATTGCCAAATGACTAAATTAACTTGAAGAATAGGTTTACTAATAGTTTGCTAAATATATATGTTTTAATAAAAAATGTACGCAAAATTACAAAAATTATAAAAATTATAAAAATATAAATCAGCAATAAACCAGTCGTTAACTGTATTCATTTATCCTATTTTTAGAGACGTTATATATAACATCTATTAGCAGTTCTTCAAAAAGCGAACATTAATTTTAAAAGACAGCATTTGTCCACTAATTTAACTGCTAAAATCATCTTATTAAATTGTTTGTATCAAACCCTGCAAACTATATCTAGCAAGTGTATTCTCTAATTCAGCTATACGTTTTTTTAGCAGAGTATTTTCGTCTTTTAAAGCATCTATTTCGTTAACCTCTTCAAAAGTTTGCTCAAAAGCTTTACGTGTATTTTCTAAACTAAACCATTGCTGATAAACATTAGTATGCATTTGTATGCTATGACCTAAATTATTTGCGGCAGCCTTTATGGGAACTCCTTGTAAGTGCGCTCTAATCGCACAAGCGTGTCTCAAGTCATATGGCGTAAAGGTCACTTTAGCGTATCTGAAGTTATTAGCTATTGTCGCGACTCTATCTTTTAGTTGATTAGCTGTTTTCCAGGAAGTCGAAAAAACTCGAAGTTTATCAATATTTTCTTGGTTTTTTAAATCAAAAAGTTCAATCCACTCAGGTACGAACGGAAAAACTTCTCTGTATCCAGTTTTATTTGATTCATGAACTTTAAAAGTATTATGCTTATTTTCAGATGAAATTAACCAACTTAAATCTGGATTATTAATTACTTCTCTAGGGCGCAGTCCATATATTGCTAATAAAGCATATATTGTTTGATATATTCTCCAATTGTCTCTATAGCTAGGACTCATTTTAGAAATGTTCAGATAATGATGTTTAAATAATGAGATAGAACTTGATATCTGTTTATCGTTCGGGATATTCCTTTTCTTTGGCTTGTAAGATATTTTCAAATCGGAGAAATTAGCTTCCATGTTTAGCATTTTACATACAATACTAGCTAAAGCTATGGCAGACATTCTATTGACAGAAGAATCTACTACTTTGATTTTTTCTCTCAAGTTAGAGATTGTTATAACCTCTTTTCCGCCAAAATAATACCTTAAGTTGCGAAGTTGAGTATTAAAGGTATTTTCGCTTTTTATGGTTCGTTTTCTTGTTTCAAAGTATCTTTTCTCAAATTGTCCGTAAAACTCGTCAAAAGTAATATTATTATTTTTTCTAGCTTGCTGTCCTAAATATTTATCAGTCCAAACAAAAGTTTGACGAGCAATTAATTTTCCCAACTCATGTGCTTCTTCTTCAGCAGTTTTCAACCCATCAAAGCTAGCTGGTATACCGAGACTTATTGTGTACTGCTTTTTATCTCTACCTTGTTTATGAGTATCATCTGGTTTAAGTGGAAGTGTAGCTCTAAGTTGTATACCTCCTTTTTTGGCTTGCAAACTAACTTTAGTTTTACTAGATTTGAGCCTTTGATTAACTTTGAGTAATTCTTGTTCAAACTTCATATCGTAATGCTTTTGAGTCTCTTTTACATGATGCATTACCCCCAGATGACTTCCATCAGTAGTGCATGGTGGTTCAAAGTCACTAAACACCTTATTCTGTATATCTTCCATTAGTTCCCTAAAGATTCCCTAAAAAATGTTTTAGTTAAACAATTAATTCAGCTAAAACGTTTGTAGAGAACATTTTACGGAAAAATAGGAATATTGGTCAAACTATTCTTGCATAGTGATGATGAGCTTCTTCGCTATAACAAGGATGTTTAGCAATCCGCTCTTTGGTTCTTTGATCTATTTCGATTTTAGTGCTGCTCTTGTCGTCGCAGCCACTTCCACAACCACCTTTTTTCGCTTTTGCGGGTGTAGCTGTAGATTCGCTTTCGGAAGGGGTGAAGATTCCTGTTGAAGTAGTCGGTGATGTCATTGTTTGCTTTCTGTCACTGGACATTTATGCCAAGTGGGAGATGCCATCGCGGCTGCTTTTACCCAAGAATCGAAGTCGCTGCGGTTTTATGCTTGCTCGAAGATCGAGAGGCTGAATCCCGGTTTCTCGGCTGGTGTGTGTCAACGCTTAAGATGACCGAGAGCCTACCTTTTTCCAGCTTTGACCGCCGCGACTTCTATTTTACAGGGCATGGTGCTATCTATCCCTCCACTCACCAACCGTGTCGAAGGTTTATTTGACCCGCGAAGGTGTTTGGCGATGTTTAAGTTATATCAGTCGCTTTTTCGTTCCGTTTGAAATGCTCCGAGCTAAGATTTATTAAGTTTATTAAATCTGCACTCAAAACTTAGAACCTTGACTGTGAAAGGGTTATAAAGTTTGGAAAATTTTTTTCCAGGTGGGGGTACTAGTATTATTCCACTGGGGCGCTAGTATTTATGTAACGAGGTACTTGC
>JBHJOU010000652.1:0-4865 GCA_050329355.1 Rivularia sp. (in: cyanobacteria) | reverse complement strand
ACAGGGGTATTACCGCGTTCAATTTTCAATACATTTAATCGTTTACAAGTTGAATTAGATCCAAATGCCGAACAGGATGTTGTGGAAAAGTTCCGCACTTCTCAAAGAAGAACAATTATCTCGGTGAGATTTTTATTATTATTAATTATCATCCCTATTTTAACGCATCAAATATCAAAAGCGATTTTAGTTAGTCCAATTGTCAATCATTTTAGAAGCCGCGAACAATCTCAATTATTTATTAATTATGAAATGGAAGAAGAAGCACTATTAGAATTAGAAAGATTTGAAGAAAAAATTAAATTTCAAACTTTAATTAATAGTACACCTCCACTTTCTCCCCAAGAGATGGAAGAACAGATAGAAAAACAAGTAAAAGACAAAGCATTGGAGATTGCTGAAAAATATCAGGTAATCAGCGGTAATGCAATTAAAAATGTTTTTGCTGATATTATTTCTGTTTTTGCATTCATCTGGTTTTTGATAATTAGTAAACGAGAAATAGCTGTTTTAAAAGAATTTTTTGATTATATAGTATATGGTTTAAGCGATAGCGCTAAGGCATTTATTATTATTCTATTTACAGACATATTTGTCGGATTTCACTCCCCTCATGGTTGGGAAGTGATTCTAGAAGGTATATCTCGTCATTGGGGTTTACCTGCAAATCACGAATTTATTTTCCTATTCATTGCAACATTCCCAGTAATTCTAGATACTATCTTTAAATACTGGATTTTCCGTTATCTCAATCGCATTTCTCCTTCTGCGGTTGCCACTTATCGTAATATGAATGAATAAAGGATTGGTAATTGGTAATTGGTAATTGATAATGGGTAATAAAATTCGTGAAATCAGTTAAATCCGTTGAATCCGTGGTAAGTGATGGGGTATAAGTATTAAATAATGTAACAATAAATATTAGTTGCTGCATAAAAAACATTTTTAAATCGTATTTATATATAGGTTGCTAACTATAGAATCAAAAAGGAATCAAGTATCTAAAAAACCAGTGCTGATAGCAATTTGTCTGTTGATCGGATATATTCTTGTGGGATGGACTTAAACAACCATCCTGACAAAATATTGGAATAGTCGCATCATTGATAATTGCCAATGAAAAAGTTAGGAACCATAATTGCGATCGCGTTACCTGTAGGTATGTTATTAATTACTTTACAGCCTTTAGGTCGTCTACTACTTAGTCCAGTACAGTGTCAATTAAAAAGATGGCAATTACCAGTATTTTCTCCTGTAAAGCTAGATAAATCGACTCCAAGAGCAACAGTGCCACCACTAATTGCCATCAAAAAAGCACCTTTTCCTTGTTGTGAAGGTGATACTTCTTGTTTTGATCAGCAAATATGGGGAGAAAATGGTCAAAGTTTAGATAAAAAAGTTCTTTTAAGTTCCCTAGATAATAGTTTGAGGTATTTAAAAACTTCTGCGGCTGAAAATGCTTATCAAAAATATCGCCTACCTGAAATTAGTAGAGAACGAGTTATCAAAAGTTTAATTCGATTTCGTGAATTAGTGTTAAAATCTAAATCCGCAGCCGAATTAAATCAAGCTGTTGTTAAAGAGTTTGTTTTTTATCAATCAGTAGGAAAAGATCAAAAAGGAACGGTATTATTTACTGCTTATTTTGAACCGCTTTATGTAGCAAGTCGGGAGCAAACAGCAGAATACCGCTATCCCATTTATGCTTTACCTCCAGATTTAAAAGATTGGGAAAAACCACATCCTACACGTGTGGATTTAGAAGGGGCTGATGGTTTACAAGGTGAAAAAGGAAAATTAACAGGATTGGAGTTATTTTGGTTTAAATCCCGACTCGAAGCTTACATGATTCATATCCAAGGTTCTGCTAAATTGCGATTGCTCGATGGTACTCAAACAACTGTCGGTTATGCCGGAAATGTCGCTCATAATTACAAAAGCATCGGAACTGCTTTAATCGACGATGGGGAATTACCATCAAGCGGTGTTACCATGCCGACAATTTTAGAATACTTTGAAAAGTACCCCGAAAACTTAGATATTTATCTTCCTCGCGATCCCAGTTTTGTGTTTTTCCAAGAAAATAAAGGTGAACCAGCACAAGGTTCTATTCAAGTAAGTTTAAGTGCAGAACGTTCAATTGCTACAGATAAAGCTTTAATGCCTCCTGGCGCATTAGCCTTGATACGCGGTCATTTCCCCTTTATAACAGACAGCACTGAACTACAACACCGAACCGTTAGCCGTTACGTTTTAGACCAAGATGCCGGAGGTGCTATCAAAGGTGCAGGTAGAGTCGATTACTTCTTAGGTACTGGCAAAATTGCTGGCGATCGCGCTGGAGTTACAGTTAGTAACGGACAACTTTATTACCTATTACTTAAAGATAAATCATCTACCTTTTGATAGATATTATCAAATTAATTTAGCTGAGTTACTGATGACTTGTATTCCAAATATTAAGTTTAATTTAATATTTTTGATGCAAATTTCCTGGGTTTTAAAAATATTAGAGGGTAAATATCCGGAATAGTTTATCAATAAGTTGCTTAAAAAAGATGGAACTATTAATATTATTTTTCGTCTGTATAAAAGAGTTCACAATCTAAAAAGGTTATCAACAGTTTTATCTTAAAACTTACTTGTGTTGACCAAAAATATTTTTTTGATAAATATTTGGTACAAATCTGAAATAGAAGATGACACATTTGTATATACAACTATTCATACCCTATTAGTGAGAGATTGCGCCGACAATCTCATTAACTGTAAGATATAACGTTAATCAGGGAGATTAAAAGTGATTCGGATTTTAGTTGATGCTGATCTAATTTTGGAAGCTTTAATGAACCGCAATACTGTAACAGATATGAGAGAATTATTAGATCAAGTAAATCCTTTGATTCAGATGTATATCACAGATGTTGGATGGCAGAAAATATTTACTTATTTGAGTCATTTACAAAACAAAAAAGTTGCGGAAATGGTAATAAATTGGTTGCAAGAAAAAATTCAAATTTGCTCTGTAACCCAAAATATTTTACAACAAGCACGTTCCTCACCGATTAAAGATTTTGAATCCGCTGTGGAAATTATCTGTGCTACTTATCAAAAACTAGATGCAATTGTCACTCATAAATATGATGATTTTGCCGAAGTATCAGATAATTTTTGGATTTGGTCTATGAAAGAATTGTGGATACGTGCTAATTTAGAAAATCAACTACAAATAGAGCAGTTAATTTAGTTGATTGCTAATTATTCGTAGAAGTATCAGACGATTTCTGTAAACGTTCTAAACGTATAGAAGCTTCTTCAATTTGAAGACGTAATAATGTTAAATTTCCCTCCATGATTTTCTTTTGAGTTTCTAGAACTTCTGTTTCTTTTCGCAAACGAGACATTCTCAGTTTATGATCTTCCGTTCGCCCAGGTTGAAAAATAACTCCAAGATAAATTGTAACATTGGAAGCATCTAAAGTATTCACCCCAGCAGACAAATTAAAACCGAAGTCGTTTTCTGTATTGACATGAGCATTAGGAACGTAATTAAGAGGGTAAATATTAGGATAATTAAAATTATTTGAGTTGTTATTTGTATTAGTAACAGGTAATTGCGGATTAGATTGTAGTATCTGATTAAAACTAGCATCATTCCCCACATTAGTTGTTTGATTGCTAGTTGCTGTTTGTGAATATCCAGGTTGGATGTTTAAGACTTGTAACCCAACTACAATTAAACCAGGACAAATTAACGGTAACAATCCTTTGCTCATTTTCTTTCTTAAAACTGATTATGTAATCATTCAGGGTTGTTACACAGTTTACCCTATATAGCTACCGCACGGAAATATCTAATTGGTAATTTAAAATACCATTGCCGCTAGTTTGCTGAGTCACATTACTATTGGGAGCATTGAGTTCGACTGTTATCGGAGACATAACAGGGGAATAATTTGCAGAAATTTCAACTTGATGTTCCCCAACTGATAAATAAGGCGATAAATCAATCTCTGTGGTTTTATTTTTGAGATTTTTAACAACTTTTCCATTCACAACTATTTTGCCATTTAATTTAGTTGCTGAAGTTTCAATCTTGAGAATATGTGGTTGTGATAGATTCGCACCACTTAAACTAAGTGTACCACGTTGATATCCCGAAGAATTACTGGTAAAAGTTGTAGAACTACTCGAATTACTATTCATATTATTGATATCCGATTGTGCAACAGTACTTTGATGATTATTCAGAAAATTATCTAGAAAAACTGCGGAAATGGTAATTAATGCAGCCGTGCTGCATATCAAAAATAGTAAATTTTTCATGATCAATTCTCACTCATTATTAAATACAGGTTTATATTATTTTTTTATTATGAATGATTCAATAGCTAGCGAGGGTATATTCAGCCGTTATTTATCACAAAAATTTACTTATAAAAGTATCATTATATATTTTTTTAACGCAAAGGGAAGCAAAGGTATACGCAAAGGGACGCAGAGTTTTTACTAATATGTAATGGAAATATCTACTCCCTCTTCCCAATTCCCAATTCTCTTGATTAATTACAACTATTAGCCTGAGAATAAAATCCCCAGGCATTTAAGAGCTTTAATTAAACTAAACGTCCCAGAAAAGATTAGCGTGCAAAAGCAGGAAGATTAGGTTTTTTTGGCTTTGTTACGTGTACCGGAACATCGACTTTAATGCCAATATTATTAGTATTAACACCAGTACGACGATTAGGATCTCCATCAAGTCGTTGTCGGCTGGTACGTGATTGTTCGCACTTAGAAGAATTACAAACTTGAGTTGATGTAGTAACAGCAGTAGTACCGACGCTACCTTTACAATTCTCGCCAAA
>JBHJOU010000645.1:0-5881 GCA_050329355.1 Rivularia sp. (in: cyanobacteria) | reverse complement strand
TACAGGGGGATATAAAGTGACCTTGATAGGTAGTGTGGTTATTTCTATTACGGGTAGCTTAATCGGTACAATGTTACCTCACAGAAGTGTGATCGCAATTTCAAAATAAACTCGCAGCGCAGATTTTTTTAATAACCACATCTTGAAGAAATCATCGAGTCGCAATTGATCTTTCCTTGAATGGTTCTGGAATTACTTGAAAAATTCCATCCAAACTATTCGCTTAATCAGCTATGAAATCGTGGTAAATAAATATGATGAAAATTTTCAACCCAAGTTACCATCTCCATCCTCCTTCTAATAATTTATTTTATCTGACTCGATAGTACATTTATGTTATTTGTTACATCAAGGGAATTTTCGTAATCCCGATAAAAAAGGCGAAAAAGGTTTATAGTAATACTTAGATACTATAAAATTAGGTATAAAAAATAAGGCAAAAGTAAGATTTTGGTTTAATCGGATACATTGTAAGTGATTAGATAAGAGGGGTGTAGGGAATGAGACCGAGAAGGGAACTTGCTCAGCATTGGTTACGCAGTGACAAGGCTTTGAGTAGCATTATCAAAGCAGCTGATTTACACGATACTGACAGAGTATTGGAAATAGGTCCAGGTCAAGGAGTGTTAACTCAGCAGCTTTTAGAAAAGGTAAAATCCTTAGTTGCTGTGGAAATTGACAACAATTTATGTCAGGTATTAGCTAAAAAGTTAGGAAAAAAAGAAAATTTGTTGTTGTTGAATGAAGATTTTTTAACTTTGGACTTAGCCGCTTTAGTTAAAGATTTTTCTCAGTTTCAAAATCCCAATAAAGTAGTAGCTAATATTCCTTATAACATCACAGGACCTATCATTGAAAAACTGTTGGGGAAGATTAGTAATCCCAATCCAGAACCTTACGATTTAATAGTATTATTAGTGCAAAAAGAAGTTGCTGAAAGGATTGTTGCAAAACCAGGAAGAACAGCATTTGGAGCGTTATCTGTAAGAGTACAATATTTAGCAGATTGTCAGATGATTTGTACAGTACCAAGCACAGCTTTTTATCCCCCACCAAAAGTTGATTCTGCTGTAATTAAATTGGTTCCTTGTGTCAGGGAAGTTTTAGCGAAAAATCCCCGTAAAATGGAAACCTTAGTAAAATTGGGGTTCAGTGCAAAACGTAAAATGTTACGAAATAATTTACAATCGATAATAGAACGCGACAATCTGACACAATTATTGGAAAAGTTAAGCGTCAACCCCCAAGCTCGCGCTGAAGAATTAAGCGTCATGCAGTGGGTGAGTTTATCTAACGAATTAGAAAATCAAGATGCGTAGCTATAATTTAATTGCTCCAGCTAAAATTAATTTGTATTTAGAAATTATTGGCGATCGCCATGATGGTTATCATGAGTTAGCAATGATATTGCAAAGTATAGAGCTTGCAGACCAGATAGACCTAGAAGCAAACGATGTACAATTAATTAGATTGCGGAGTGATAGTAAGGAGATTCCCGTAGATAAAAGTAATTTGGCTTACCGGGCTGCGGATTTAATGGTTAAAGAATTTCCCGGCAGTTTTGCAACTTATGGGGGTGTAGATATCACGCTTCACAAACGCATTCCCGTAGCAGCAGGTTTAGCAGGAGGTTCAACAGATGCCGCAGCAGTCTTAGTGGGAATCGATTTATTATGGAAACTGGGATTAACTAAGTCAGAATTAGAAGAATTAGCCGCGCAACTTGGTTCTGATATCCCATTTTGTATCGGAGGAGGAACCGCGATCGCAACTCGTCGAGGTGAAATACTTTCTCCATTATCCGGGTTGGGAGGTATATATATAGTATTGGCAAAGTATCGCAGTTTATCAGTTTCCACAGCTTGGGCTTACAATACTTACCGCTCATTATTTGGTCATAGTTATATTAAAGATACACAAAGTTTAACAGACCGTGGAAATGCAGTACATTCAGGAGATATAGTTCAAGCGATTACTCGTCAAGATGCAAAAGAAATCGCACAGAAAATGCATAATGATTTAGAAAAGGTAGTTTTACCAGAATATCCTCAAGTATTACACTTAAAAGAAAGTTTTGCAAAATACGATATCTTAGGAACAATGATGTCCGGTAGTGGTCCAAGTGTATTTGCATTATGTGAATCTCATGAGAAAGCCGAACAAGTAAAATTGTCTATGAGAGAAGAGATTCCAGATATGGATTTAGAATTGTTCGTCACCCGGTTGAGAACTCATGGGATTCAAGTGGTAAATTAACTCGTAATTCCTAGTTTATTTGTCCCCCCCCCAACCCTATTCCCTTTAAAAATCATGAGCGAAGAAAAATCAACCGAACAAACCGAAAATCAACCGACTCCTTTACGTTGTTTAATCGGAGCCATAATGTCAGGAGGATTGGGATTCGTAGCTTATAAATTAATGGTTTCAATTGCGACGACTTTTGCCAATAAACCAGTAACATCAAATAATCCCATGGTAGTAAGTCTTTCTTCAGCAGTACGAACCTTAGTTGTAGGAGTAGTTGCTTTAGGAACAGGAATATTTGGGATAGTTGGACTTGGTTTATTAGCTTTAGCGGTGCAGTTATTGATTAAGCAGTTGACAACTAAGGATGAGCAAGAAGTATAGGTTTAGTACTTGCGTGCTATTAAATGTTGCTATTTTCACGTTATGCTGAATTTTATGAAAGAAAGTTCAGCAAATGCCATTTTTTCAACTGTCCGATTTATCTTGTTGGCAAAGAACAAGAAACTGTACTTTAGCTACTTTTGGTGACGTTGCGATCGCACTGATCGGATTTTGGACTGTTGCATTTTTTTCTAAGTCCCGTTACTGGTTTCGTCAGCCAAAGTGGTGGCAGTTAAGTATTTTCATTTTAGTCAGTCTTGCAATTACAATTATTTTTGAAGCTTTAGCTACTGGAGTGCTTAACAGATGGGAATATGCCGACGCTTCCGGAATTAAGTAAGGGTTTAACGCCGATTATTCAGTGGATAATTATACCTTTGATAATTGTTTGGTTTATTAAGAGACAAGTCTCATTGCATAACTGATTACTTTTCTTTTTAAAACTTGTAAGCTTTATTATTAGGAATGGCCGCAATTGTCTGGTGGATACGGGTGGTGCGTGACGCTACAAGTCTTATCGCTACGTTCAAATTTATTCTAAACTACACACCCTACAAGAAAATTGTGCCGGTTGCGTAAGTCCTAATTATGATATTTCCATACTCCGAAAACATCTTCTTAATCCATCTACAACTTCTTGATATCCCCGCTCATTGCCTTGTATTTCATATAAATAAGCTGCTTTTCGCAAATCTCTAATAGCAAACGGCTCATGTCCTAATTCATAATAAATATATCCACGATTTTCATATGCTTCAGCAAAATTTTGATTATTTTGTATTGCTGAATTATAATCTTCAATAGCTTTTTGAAATTCTCCTATTTCCGCGAAAACAATACCGCGTCTTAAATATGCTGAAAAAGATTTAGAATCAAGTTTTATCGCTTGAGTGAAGTCTATAATAGCTCCTTTATCTATTCTTTTATCATAACGAGCGGCACCACGCCAATAATAAGCATCAAAATAGTTAGGCTCAATATTTATTGCTTGAGAAAAATCTTCAATTGCTTCCTGCGTATTTTTTATATAGTAATAACGGATAAAACCACGATTGAAGTAAACCACGGGATTTTTTGGATTAATGACTATTGACTGGCTATAGTCCTCAATTGCAGCTTTATACTCTTTTAATTCCGATAATATTTGACCTCGCATAAACAGTCCATTAGCATTAATAGGATTTATTTTAATTCCTAGATTAAAATCCTCAATTGCACCTTGTATATTACCTATTTTATATCGAAAGTCACCTCTATTAAAGTAGAGATTATAATCAACCGGATTTATAATAATTGCTTGGTTCAAATCTTGAATTGCTTCTAAAATATTTCCCATATTAATTGAAGTAAAGCTACGACAAAGTAATACTTCTGAAAGATTAGGAGCTAAGTGTAAAATATGGTTATAGTTAGCAAATGCATCATAGTATTTGCTTTGATTATAATATTGTCTAGCAGTAGTAAAATAATCAATTATTAAATTTGAAATTTGACTCTTTATATATTCATCAGTTTGTTGAGTATTAGTTTTATTGTTTGCTTCTGATTCTGGGATTGCATTTTCTTGTATAGTATCTTCAGGAGAGGAAATCACTAAACTCGATAGATAGCTGTGTAAACCACCTGCATATAACAATGAATCTATCCCAAATGATACCTTTTGATAATTTACGTCAATCATATCAGTTGGTAAAAATCCAGCCAAAACCAAATTATATTTAGACTGTGCTTCATTCACTTCCTCTTGAATCAAAACGCAGACTAAAACAGAATTTTTTTCAACTTCTTCTTTAGAAACCCACCACTTTACTGTATCAATATCACCATGACGGGCTTTTACCTGAATACCAATAGAGGGGTCAGAAGTTAGTGTAAAATCAACTTTACCATCTCCACCTAACCGTTTTTCATAGTCAACTTCAGTAATTAAATCTCCAAAATAAATTTTGACAACTTCCTCTCCTAACTTACCTTTCAAATTATTTATAAATACGTCGCGAACTGAAGATGAAGAGATTTTCTTATATTTTTCAGCCATCTCCCAGCAAAAATCTCTTAGTTGTAACAATTTCTCATCTGAAATGATTGTCAATTCGCTATGTTGACCTATTTTGTCGCAATGGAGTAAACAGCCACATTTCAATCTTTCGATAAAATCAGCTTGTTGCGTTTTAAGCAGAGTTATCCAGTTCATCATTTTGAGAATGTGTTTTTACCATAAGAAACCTAAATTTAGTATTCCCCAGTCACTCAAAAAAATAGACTATAGCGAACGAAACAACGTTGATTCGTATTTCTGCTATCTACTAGTTTGGCAATTGCTTATGAAATCAAGATGAAATTATCGTGATTGTTATATTCTTTATTAAAATATTTTTCCATTATTCAAGCGAGGAAAAGTACCACTAGCAGGTGCCGAAGAATCCTACTTGTATTTGCTACTACTGGTATCATCCGCACGGATTTAAAAAGCAATGATTTGTCCAAATTGATTGTCAATTGTTATATTATTCACAGTGGATGCCTCGTACAATAAATTTATGACAACTGGTATCTGGATATTAGGCGACCAACTATATTTAACACAAGCAGCTTTACAAAGTTGTCAGGATTCCTCGAAAGTAGCAATTATATTCATTGAATCCTACTCTCATATTAAAAAACGTCCATATCACAAGCAAAAGCTGGTTTTAATTTGGTCAGCAATGCGGCATTTTGCGGAAGAGTTACGTAAATTAGGGTACTCAGTAACATATAAAATAGCTGAAGATTTTCAAACCCCACTTCAAGAATGGGTGAATGTGAATCAAATTACAGAATTACGGGTAATGTTTCCGAATGACAAACCTTTTCTCAAAACCATAGAAGATTTAACATTAGCTTGTGATATAACTTTGCTTGCCAACAACCAATTTTTATGGAGTCGCGAAGAATTTGATCAATGGGTTAAAAATCGCAAACGTTTATTAATGGAAGACTTTTATCGGGAAGGAAGAAGACGCTTCGATATATTAATGGAAGCAGATAAACCCATTGGGGGAAAGTGGAATCTTGATGCATATAATCGCAAACCACCAGCACGTAATTTAAATACTCCTGAACCATTATGGTTTGAACCAGATGAAATTACCCAAGAAGTAATTCAACAAGTTGATTTCCTCGATATAGCAACTTATGGAGAAATTAAAGAATTTCGTTGGGGAGTAACTCGTTCCCAAGCTTTATCCGTATTAAAATATTTCATAGATATTCG
>JBHJOU010000404.1:0-2877 GCA_050329355.1 Rivularia sp. (in: cyanobacteria) | reverse complement strand
TCTAGATATTATAAATTTGGCAAGTTTTCAAATAGTTTGTCTAATCCGCTAAAAGTCGCAATGATACCACAAAAAATTGACAGTAATAAACTACCAATAATTCCTTGAACTAAAGAAATCGGCACATAAAAATAAATCGAATAAAGCCAAAATATCGCTGCTATAAAAAGTCCAACTAATAAACCTATTGCAAATCTTGCAAATCCTATCTTAGCAGACAATTTATTTGATTTTTCGGTATTCATTTTCAGAATCTAGATAAACTACAAAATTATTTTAGCTAATTCAACAGTTTTGTAGTCATGACTTTAGTCACTTATAGCCTTAATATTCTCTTCCATATCAGCAATAATAGTAGTTACTGAACTGTTATATAAGACGGGTAATAGATAATAGGGGAGTTTTTACGAACGCGCTACTCAATCGCCTTTCAACTCTTAATTTCAATTACCAATTACCAATTACCTCCTCGACTCTATTAATACCACCAACATCTCACTAATGCAGACATGGTTGCACGTTCTACTATACCGTTAGCAGTCATAGCATTATTTTTTTGAAACTTGATCACAGCAGCTTTAGTTCTCTCGTCAAAAATACCATTACTTCTGCAAGAGTAAACACCAACAGTTTTCAAACACTCTTGCAAGTTAATTACAGCATCCCCGGTTGAGCCGAATTGAAGCGTTATAAAAGTATTTTTAGCCATGAGATTCGCCCCTTAGTTACAATGACAATTATTTAATTTAGATTCAACTGGGGCAATAATCAAAAAAAAACACTGCAAAGAAATCAATCTTGATGCTTTGAAATATTTGTTAATGATTCACATTTTTTTCTGCTGCCAATCAACTCAATAAATTTATGATTATCAAGTAATTCCAAGAATTCAAAAGGTGTATCCTTGAGACAATACTGATACAACTAGAGATTGATAACTTTACAATCTAATTTATTTACAGTACTTTACAGATTATTCTTTGCTTATAGTGACTTAATTAATCCACAAGAAATCGGGTTTTTGAGATTAAATATCCCTCAAAGGAAATCACCATCATCAAAACCCGACTTCTCACCTTTGATGACTACTAAAAAATATTCCTAAACAGCTACCTGAGACTCTTCATAGGTGGGAAAATCTGTATAACCCTTAGCTTCAAAGGAATACCAAATAGCCGGTTCTGGATCGGGATTAAGTTGCCAATTATTCGCAAAACGAGCAACTAAATCGGGATTACTAATTATGGATCTGCCAAAAGCAATTAAATCAGCATCACCAGTCGCGATCGCCTTTTCTGCTGATTCGCGATCGTAACCACAGTTACCCATTAAAGTGCCATGATAAACTTTTTTAATTTCGGCTAAAGTCATTGGTTTTCCCAATTCATGAAAACCAAACTCCAAACCATCAATAGTATGCAGATAACCTAGCCCATATTGATTCAACTGTTGCGCTACATAAGTAAAAGTTTCTCGGAAATCTGGTGAACCCATATCGTTAAAATTACCGTTAGGAGAAAGTCTTACTCCTACTCTTGATGCATCCCACACGGTAAGAATCGATTCGATAATTTCTTTTAAAAAACGATAGCGATTTTCTAAACTACCACCATATTTATCAGTCCGATGATTAGTTTTTGATTGCAAAAATTCATCGATAATATAGCCATTAGCACCGTGAATTTCTACTCCATCAAAACCAGCTTGTTTAGCATTTGCTGCGGCTTGACGATAATCTTCCACAACTTGAGGAATTTCTTGTGTTTCTAAAGCTCTAGGAGTTTCATGAGGCTGTTTACCCTTAGCTGTATGAGCTTCGGAACCTTCAATTTTAATCGCTGAAGGTGCAACTGGTAACTGATTATTTTCCTGAAAACTACTGTGAGAAGCTCTTCCCGTATGCCAAAGCTGTAAAAAAATTGGCGTTCCTTTGGCGTGTACTGCATCAACTACTTGTTTCCAAGCTTCTATTTGTGCTTCCGTATAAATACCAGGTGTATGTCGCCAACCATTTGCTTGTGGAGAAATAGTTGTACCTTCGGTAATAATTAAACCCGCACCTGCTCGTTGACTGTAATATTCTGCCATTAAAGCATTAGGTATTCTTTCTGAACCTGCACGAGAGCGAGTCAGTGGAGCCATTACCACGCGGTTTTTTAACGATAAATCCGTGATATTGAAAGGACTTAGAAGATGGGTAAGATTTGTTGTAGAAGTCATATTTTGATGGTTGTTCAGATGAAGGTAAATTGAATTAGTCTTAGTTTAGTAGAGTATCTCGATCAAAGTTCCTACTTGCACCTGTAATAATCACTACTTTCTTTTTGATATCCGACATAATTCATTTTTGCTTTCTTGGGTAATTGAAATACTAGTAGACCAGTCGTCTACTAAAGATTACTAACTAAAATATTAAATTA
Source organism: Rivularia sp. (in: cyanobacteria) (assembly GCA_050329355.1). Taxonomy (GTDB): domain Bacteria; phylum Cyanobacteriota; class Cyanobacteriia; order Cyanobacteriales; family Nostocaceae; genus Rivularia. The sequence goes on along the minus strand of JBHJOU010000404.1, from coordinate 457 downwards.
AATCTAGCTAGAGGTAGATTTACCTATAACCTGCCCAAATAAAATTTGTACAAAAATTTGCATCGGGATAACAGATTTCGTTACCTTAGCTTGTAAAATAGCTCCTTGCCAACTAGAGAGAATAAACTTAGCTAAATCGTCAAGATGGCTATCATCATTAATTTCCCCCGCTTCGTAAGCTGCTCTTAAACATCTAACAAAATATTTTTCCCACTCAGCAAACACTTGATTAAGGCGATCGCGAAACAATTCGTTTTGTGCTGATAATTCTTGAGCAAGATTACCAATTAAACAGCCATGAGTACAGTCAGAGAGTTGCATTTCTGCAATTCCCGACTCAAAGTAATTACGCAGTCGCATCAAATGAGAAAATTGCTGATCTTCTAAAATATTTTTCAGCTTATCCCGATACTTACTAGCAAAATAATCAATAATTGCTAATCCAAAATCTTCTTTA
>JBHJOU010000977.1:0-12573 GCA_050329355.1 Rivularia sp. (in: cyanobacteria) | reverse complement strand
GGAGTACCTCAAATTGAAGTTACCTTCGATATTGACGCTAACGGTATTTTAAACGTTACCGCTAAAGATAAAGGTACTGGTAAGGAACAATCCATCAGCATTACTGGTGCTTCTACTTTAGACAAATTGGAAGTCGAGAAAATGGTTCAAGAAGCCGATAAATTCTCTTCTACTGATAAAGAACGTCGGGAAAAAATCGACCGTAAGAATCAAGCCGATTCTTTAGCTTATCAAGCAGAAAAGCAGTTGCAAGAATTAGGTGACAAAGTTCCCGCTGACGATCAAACCAAAATCCAAGGTTTAGCTAAAGATTTGAAAGATGCTGTCACCAAAGAAGACGACGAGCAAATTCAAAAGTTAATGCCAGAATTGCAACAAGCACTGTTTACAGTTGGTAGCAATATTTATCAGCAAGCTGGTGCTGGTGATACTGCTCCCGATGGTGCTGGTGCTGGTGCTGGTGCTGCTGGAGATACAGCTAGCGCTTCTACTGGTGATGATGTCATTGATGCTGACTTCACTGAGTCTAAGTAGTTATCGTGGTGGGTTTTTAACTCACCTTGATATTAAATAATTTTTATCCCCACAATTCTTGGAATGTGGGGATTTTTGATTTATAAACTAAGCCATAAACGAAGAGAGGTATCTATTGTTTGTGCATCTTGAGCAGATAATTTGCCGATGAACTTAATAATTCAACTTTGTTCAATAGTATAAATTCCTCGTTTTACCGCAGTAGGAACATTTAGTTGAGCAGCTTCCCAATCAGTTAAAATAAACTCTCCAGGGAAAAGAGAATCTATTCGACTAGTAAGCGGAACTATAAGATAATCTTGGGAAGAAGATTCAGAATTTACAACAACAGCAGGACGTACTTTTATTGCTGAAAGGTCGGAAAAAGGATAGCGCACTAAAATTACACTATTTTTTGAGTAATTCGGCATAAATCTCATCTTCTTGATTATCCCAAACCTTATTTAAAGATTTTTCACTTGTTGTTAACCAAAATTGCTGCTCATCTTGATCAGAAATCAAAGTAATTAAAACTTTAGTACCTTCCGATAGTTGAATATCTTCCAATAACTCAATTTTGCCATTACGAACAGTAGCCCAGACACTTTTCAGCATTTTATTAGCTCCAAAAAATCCCAATTAAACAAATTACTATCTAATTATTTCATAATTTTCCCAATATCATCGCCTAGGTTACGCTTTGCTACAGTAAAGTTAAAGTTATAGTTAAACGAAAAAGCTATAAACGATTATGTCTTCTCTTCCGGTAAATGAAGCCCAAAATAATTTACAAAAGTTAATTGACCAAGCAGCACAGGAGGGTAAACCGATTATTATCGAAGGCGATCGCGGTAATGCGATACTGTTGGCAGAAAAAGACTGGTCTGCAATTCAGGAAACGCTTTATTTATTATCTATCCCAGGAATGAGAGAATCGATTAAATCCGGGTTGGCAACCCCAATTGAAGATTGTGATGGGGATTTGGATTGGTAAATGGAACAAGAGAGTGCTTGGCAAATACTTTACACAAATCTTGCAAAAAAAGACGCGAAAAAGTTAGCTTCTAGCAACTTAAAGGATAAAGCAGAAGAATTGCTTGCTATTCTTGCAGAGAATCCGTTTCAAAATCCCCCTCCTTTTGAGAAATTAGTTGGCGATTTAGAGGGGGCATATTCTCGCAGAATAAATGTCCAACATCGATTGGTTTATGAAATTATTGAATCTGAAAAAATAGTTAAGGTAATTCGGATGTGGACGCATTACGAGTAATTTTCCAATTATCTAATTATTTCATTTTGCAGTTAATTGATGGCACGGCGCAATCCTATATAAGGGGATGCGGAAAAAGCTTTTGCTGCTTAAACTTGTGAAAGTGTAATTTCTCTTATTCTTGATTATTATGCCATCTTTATTTAAAAGAATTCCCCAAAATTCCTCTGAATCTAATATTAAAGAGCAAAGATTATTACTTATACCTCCTTCCCAACGTCAAGAATTCTTTTTGTTGTTTGCTTTTATGACAACTTTGGGATGGATTGGAGGAGGAATTGCTAGTCTTGCTTTAGAAAAAATTCTCCGAGAAAATATACCCACTGATTTCGCTCAAAATGAATTATTGTGGTATCGGATTGCAAAATTAATTGCTACTAGTTTATTTGCACTAATTTTTGCAGCCGATCAATCTATTCCTCTGCATAAATATATATCTGGTTGGTGGTGGACTTTTGCAACCGCAATCGGTTGGTTAGTTGCTAATACTGTTTCTAATGCATGGATTGCTTATATTTCATCTATTGCTGCATCAACAGATCAAATATCGTCACAAGCAGTTATCTTTTTGGGAATATTATCAACGGGTGCTTATATTTTTTCTTGGTTTTGGTTGGGTTTATTACAATTTTTGGTGTTACGAAAATATGTAAAAACTGGATGGTGGTGGATTTTTGTACCGTCTATTTCCTATTTATTTATTAGTATCTCAATGCTATTAGTTTCCTGGGGACAAAACTTGATTCCAGTAATACATCGTGATGTAATTTTATATTTAATAAAACAAGGATTAACAGCATTAATTTTGGCTATAATTCCGGCTATTAGTTTTTGTCGTTTGCACAGAAAGAATATTTAAGAGGCTCTTGCTTCAATTCAATTAGAATGGAGGCAGTATTCGGCGGTTTAAACCGCACGCCAGGTAAAGTATTAAATTAACGTTAATTCGACGAATAGCTTCAGAAGTCGGGTTTTTATGATGATTGTCTGTTACAACCCAAATTTTTCTTAAAAACCCGACTTCTAACCCCCCGAATCGAAGCAATGAACATCGAACTCACTTAAAACTCAAAATTCCTTGATCAGCATCCAAAGTTACCATTACACCTACAGGTAAAGCTGCATTGGGTGCTTCATGTCCGAAAGGTAAGCCCGAAACGACGGGAATACCTAAATCACCAAGGCGATCGCGCAATACTTCCTCTACGGTGAAGCTGGGTATATTTGGTGGTGCTTCACAATTAGTAAAACTACCTACAGCTATTCCGGCTATTTTTGCTAAAGCTCCGCTCATCCGCCATTGAGTTAACATTCTATCGATGCGATAAGGTGCTTCTGTTACATCTTCTATTGCCAAAATTACACCATCAAGTTCTGGTTGCATCGGTGTACCCAACAGATGAGTTGCCACCGTCAGGTTTGCTGGTAATAATTTACCGCTCACAATACCACCTCCCCATCCCTTACCTTGTAAAGCTTCTAGGGATTTACCTTCTACTAAATTAAATAATCTTTGTATTGTCCAACTTGGTTCTTCCGCTAAAGTGGTCATTACGGGTGCATGAACTCCACAAATTCCCGCTTTGTAAAGACTCCATAATAAAGCTGTAATATCGGAGAAACCAATTAACCATTTTGGTGATGGGACATCAGCAGTTTCTTGGTTTTGCAACATCCACGTCCATGCTTCTAAAATCCGTGTAGTCCCAAAACCACCTCTAGCACAAAGAATACCACGACATTCTGGGTCTTGCCATGCTGCTGCTAAGTGAGTGCGGCGTTTTGCGTCATTACCGGCTAAATATCCCCATCTATCCTCAATTTCCGGAATTACCTCCACTCGATAACCTCGCGATCGCCAAATTTCTACACCATTTTGGAATGCTGCAATTTCTCGTAAAGCACCGCTCGGAGCAATTACCCTCAATAAGTCTCCAGGTTGCAACGGTTGCGGTACTAGTAAGGTTTTGGGGTGTTGGATTTTGACTTGCATTGACTGCTGGTTATTTGTAATAGATGGTAATGGGAAAGTTGTCATTTGATTTTAGATTTTAGATTTTGGATTTTGGATTACTCTATTCTTTTAAAAAGAAGCTCATCATTTGAAATTTTCGATTGTGTTTCCTAGTTCCCGATTTATAGGTCTTTATCCGTAAAAATGAGATGAAAAAATCATTAATTATCCTCAAATTTCTGGAATTTTAAACACTCTTAACTGTCAACTGTCAACTGTTAACTGTATTAATAAACCATTTTTCAAAACGTTCGCCTAATATTTCTAAAGAAAATTCTTTTTGTGCCATATCCCGACAAGTTTGACGGTTTATTTGATCTAATCGCTTTGTTGCTTCGATTAATCCAGTAACACTATCTGGTTCTACTAAAAAACCAGTTTCACCATCTTTAATAATAGATGCAGGGCCACCCCGACTATAGGAAATTACTGGAACTCCGCAAGCTAAAGCTTCAATTGCTACATTGCCAAATGCTTCCACCCAACGGGGTGTCATAATTAATGCCTTACATTCGCGGACAATTTGCTGCATTTTCTTAGTAGATAAAAACCCTAGATATTCAATCGGTGCATTTGGGTAATCTTGCTGAATTTTCTGCCAGTAAGATTCATCTTGAATTTTACCCATAATCTTGAGTGGAATGTTAGTACTTGCTGCTACAGCAAACGCATCTTCTAAACCTTTTTCGGGAGAAATTCTACCCAACCAAGCTAATTGTTGTTTAGGTTCGTTACAAAATTCATACAAGGATAAATCGATACCACTACTCAAATAATATATAGGTGGAGTTAATTGGGGAAAAGTTGCAGCTTGTGCGGCAGTATAAAAACCAATCGTACCGGGAAATTGTTTTGATATTTCTACGATAATTCCGTCAAGAGCATCAGCAAGAGAACCCATACTGACAAAATGAGCTATGGGACGTTTAAAAAAAGGTGTCAAGTAAAAAGGCAACCAATCGTAAGCAAAATTAACAATCAAGTCATATTCATCCTCGACTTGACGAACGTAATCCCACATATTACCTAAAACAGAATTTTTTGGCATGGTAATAGGCGTTGTACGTTCTAAACTTTGGGCAATAATTTGTAAATTTCCCGAAATCTGTATTATCGGTAAGTTATCCCATGTACAACCACCAGGAGCAACAATTTGTAAATCGTGTCCCCGACGGATAATTTCTTGGGCAATATTATACAAACTTAATTCCACACCACCACCAAGTCCAGAACCAAGCGGCCCAACAGGAGTCGAAACGAAGAGTAATTTCATCCGCAAAGAATATTTAAATACTTAATATAAAGTAAATATTAAATGCCTATTTTGCTAAATGCTAGTCGGAGTTGACAGTTGTTATTTATTTCCCCTCATCTCCCCATCCCCCCATCTCCCCATCTCCTTGTCACTGTTCGCTCTCATCTGCATCTTGCCACTCTTGCGGATATTGAATCTGCGTTTGTGGTCGCTCGGATGGTAAAATACGAATACGATTCATTTGCGAAATTGCATATCTTGCTGTTTCCTGCACTTCTGCATCTTCATCTTCCATTGCCATGGAAAGCATTTGACTAATTTGAGCCATCATGTCATAAACGCGAGTTAAGTCACGGATGGCATTTTTTCTCACGTCGGGACTTTCATCTTGTAAGGAAACCGCTAAAGCCCGATTCATTGGTTTAAGAGTACGAGTACCAATTTCCGCTAAAGCTGCCAAAATCAAACTACGTTGCTGCGAATCAGCATTAATCATTTGTTCTACCAAAGGCTGAATTGCTCGCGAATCTCCTTTTTGCCCTAATTCCCAAATAGCTTTACGTCGCTTTGTAGGGTTGGAACTTTCTAAATCTTGGATTAATTCATCGAAAATATTGATTTTGGCAAGACGGGAAGTCTTTTGTGCTGGAAGTAAGTCTGGAGATGGTGTAACTGTAGATAATTCACCATCAAAAGCATCACTGGGCAAATATTCTTGAGTACCTTGAAGCTTGGGTAAAGATGGTTGAACTAAATCTGTATCTGTATTTTCGATATATTCTTGGCGATCGCCATTTTCCAGTTTATCTGGGAATGGTTGAGCGATTTCAGTATCATCATCTACGTAAGTATCAGCGTTGTTTAATTGTCTGGAATATCTAAACCATTGAATGGCATAGAACAATATTCCTATACCTGCCAATATTCCCACAGCTATCAAACCAAATCGAATTAAATCACTCTGTGAAGATTTTATCTGCTCATTTGGTTCAGAAACAGCTTCTGGGGTGGGAGTAGAAGTAAAACCGCTTTGTTTGGCGATTTCTGTTTGCAGGAGTTGTCTAGTTCGACTACCTGCAATCCCATCTGCAAATAAACCCTTATCTTGCTGAAACCTAATTACAGCGTTGCGTGTAGTTGTACCAAATTGTCCGTCTGTAATGCCGTCATAATAACCCAATTTTTTCAACTGGTTTTGTAAAACCTTGACATTTTCTCCCGCATTACCTACTCGCAGGTTAGAGGGTAAAATGGTATCTGAGGAATTAACTTGAGCAATTTTTAATAAAAATGGTTTGTTCTGATAATTAGTTGCAACCGTAGAATTGATGTCAATTCCCAGACAACTTAGATAAGTAAATATAACTATAGGATAATAACATCGCCTCATACAGCAAATTTCGGCAAAATAGTATTGTAAAAGTTACCGACACAACGATAACTTTAATTTACTTATTAATCTACTTAAAATGTTAACTTTTATCTTGACAAAAAGTTTAATGACTAGATAAAGAAGTAGTTCATTGTAGCGAATATTTTTATTTAATGTAAAATCTAGTGTAAAATCTCTGTTTCTGACTCTCTGACTTGAATTTTTAAAGGATTCAGCTTGTTTTCAGATATTTCTAAAGTAGATTGCGTAGTTGTCTGAGGTAGAGTATTGCCATCGATGTGCAAGGGTTGCAGCTGATTGCGCTTCCCTAAAACATTCCGTTGATTAATTAAATAAATACTCGCTAAAGTGATTGCAACTCCTACCGACTGCAAAGCACTCAGAGATTCATTCAACAAGATACTACCAAATAGTAAAGCAAATATCGGAGTTAAGAAGGTTAGAGAACTTAAACTGGTAAGATTTCCGCTAGAAGCAAAGTAGAAAAACATTCCATAGGCGATCGCGCTACCGAATATTGTCGCATAACCCAAAGCTATCCAGTCTGAGGAAATTAAATTCTGTATCTGTTGAGATTCTGTAGTGGCAGAAATTCCCCATAATGGTAAACCACCCAATATCATATGCCATCCGGTAGCGGTTATTGGATCTACATGACGAATCACAAATCGAATCATGACTGTTCCCACAGCCATACTCAAGGCAGCTAGCAGCATCAAGAATTCACCGCTTTGCCAAAATGATTGAGAAATCGGAAATACAAACTCGCTGTTACTAGAGAAAATACTGAAAATTAGTTCGTCAGGTAAACCGATGATACTAATCCCTATAATTCCTAATGCTAATCCCAAATATCCATATAAGCCGATTTTTTCGGCAAACAACCATGAACACATCAGTGCTACAGCTAAAGGTTGAGAATCAATCATTACTGAACCCAAACCCGCACCAGTCCTGACTAAGCCTTCTGCTAAAAAGCCTTGAAACAGCGCTCCATCAACTAATCCAAATAGAGCAATCCATAGCCAAGCTTTCCAACCTTTGGGTTGAGGTTTACCCATGATTGCAGCCACAATCAAAATCAATATCCCAGCCGGTAATATTCGCATCCCTGCCAGGAAAAAAGGCGTAGTATGGGGAATAACTCCTTTCATCGCTACCATCGCCGTACCCCAAAGGAAGAATGGCGAAATTAATAATAATGGTTTTAAAAGGGAAGAATCCAGAGACGCACTTTTATTTAACTGCATGAGATTACAAAGGCTTTGATTTACGCAAGCTATATTTCACTAATATTAACTAATTATTGCGTTTTGTGAAGGAAATAATAGTTATAAATTTTATAGTCAAATATGACATGAACTATAAAACTTATTTGTGAGGAATAATTCTCACCGGGGGAACTACAACCCCCTCTATCCCCTCAACAAAAGCCCGGCCGGGACTACCTTTCTCAGAATATTACCGCTACCATTACAATCGGCATTAATCAAAAAACCATTACTAGCACGAAACAAACCACGAGCAACTCTTTTACCCAGATAAACTTCACGTTTTTCAATTGGTTCAAAATCGATAAAAGAGCATTTAGAAGTATAATTTTCTGATGTTGTCACCACAGAGATTCCTACCAACTGACATTTATAAGTCAGCATCTCAATAAATCGAGCATGAGGAATACAAACAAAATTTTGGTTTGTTCTATTACCAAGATTAATCGATTGCTTCCACAAATCATTCTTTCCAATTACCAGTGTCCCGATACGGTTTGCTGCCAAGTAATCTACAATTAAACGACTTGCTTTATGCAGATAATCAATTATTTTACAATTACGTTTATGAGTTAATTTTTGAATTTTTATTGATGTTTTTCTGTCTCCTCCCAGTCGAGATTGTAAACAAGCTTTTTTCTTATTATAATAAGCATTGATATTTTTCAGGGGTTTCCCATTTAATAAAATCGGTTGAAATGAATTAGAGTTTCCAGTAATAGCAGCTAGATTATCTAAACCAATATCAACACCTACAACGTATGTATTTTGCGGGTTTTTAGCTATTTCATCTTGAAAATAAACAACTTCAATAACATAGTGATAAGTTCGAGGAATCACTCTAACTTGATGTACATTATTAACTTTTGTCGGTAAGTAAATATTAGTTCCAGAAGGATTAATAAATCCTTTTTTTAGTTGCTTTTTACTAATTGCTTGATTGGTGTAAGTAACTACAAATCGACCAGATTCTTTGTGTTTATATTTTGGTAATTTTGGTCGAGATAGGAACTTTTCTGGATGCTCAAAATATTCATTCGTTGCTTTTCTAAAAGATTGCCAAGATTCAGATAACCTGATTAATACTTGTTGGCTTACCTTGGCTGGTAATGCTTTATAATCACTTGTTGATTGACAGATTTTTTCAACGGTATTGTAGCTGGTGTACTCGCGAGAAAAGATAAATTTCTGCCTGATTAAATAATTTGCATAGTTAAACAGGTTTTTTGCTAAAAAACAATTATTATCGACTTCATGCCAATAACGATGATGTTTGTCAATAATATGTTTTTCAACTAGATACATAAATATAGCAATACTTTTGTACTGAAAACTATTTTCAACGTTTCTGCGTTTACTTGTCAAGTAGTCTGTAATCAATGGTAATAATTGTCTATGTTTGTTAATATTTATGGCGAAAAGATTCAATACTTATTTATTTTGGAAGTTGATAGTTGATGGTTGTTGGTTTATGGTTGATAGTTGTTGTTGGTTATTTATCCACTAACCACTATCCACTATCCACTATCCACTATCCACTATCCACTAACCACTAACAACTGTTCAAACATATGTCTTTAACTCGCGCTGATTTAGAATCTAGCCGGTTGCATAACATGATTTTGCAATCTGGTTTAGGAATGCAACTATTAAGTGAAAGCCAGTTGCAAGAGTCTATTCGCGTTACTTTAAAGTCCCATAAAGCAGATACGGATGTTTGGCTGTTCGCTTATGGTTCGTTAATTTGGAATCCTGTATTTAAATTTACTGAGCGGCGTGTGGGAACTGTTTATGGTTGGCATCGCCGTTTTTGCTTGCGAGCGCTGGTTGGTAGAGGAACTCCTGAGAATCCCGGTTTGGTGCTGGGTTTAGATTCTGGGGGTAGCTGTCGCGGTGTTGTTTATCGTATCCCTGCTGCTGAAATACATTCAGAATTGTTGCTGTTATGGCGGCGAGAAATGGTCATTGGTTCGTATATTCCCCGATGGGTTAAGGTAGTATCTGGAACAGAGGAAATTATGGCGATCGCCTTTATCATTAACCGACATCATCCAGATTATGCGGGTAAAATGTGTTTTGAAAGCACTGTTAATACTATCGCTACAGCCAAAGGTGAACTCGGTTCGAGTGCTGAATATTTAATCCAAACTGTTAAGGGTTTAGAAATAATGGGAATAGAAGATAAACATCTGTTGCAATTGCATTCTAGTGTATTAGAACAACAGAATAATTGGTAATTGGTAATTGGTAATTGGTAATTGGTAATTGGTAATTGGTAATTGGTAATTGGTAATTGGTAATAGTTATTTAGAATTACTAGTTAATTTACTTTTTTGATTTAGCAATTCTTTGATATCGGTAGGTAGTTGTGCAAATTGTGGATTTTGGATGGCATTTTTTGCAAGTTCTACCTGTATTTCGATGGCGATATCTTCAAGTTTAGTTTCTTCATGATGGTACATTTCTGTATTGGGAATCCACCATTCAAAAATGACATCTAAATTTGAGTATAATCGACATTTGACAATTTTTTCATATTGTTCGCCAAATTTTCCTAAGTATCGGGCTATTTCGGTTTTTGTCATTATTTTATGTTTTGGGGTTATTTTTTTGGATCTGCTGATTACAGGGAATAGGGAAAAGGCAATAGGAGATGGGGGGAAATTCAATAATTCAAAACAACTATCAACCATCAACCAACCACTGTCAACTGTCAACTGTATTTTACAAACTCGCAATTAATTTAACTCCAAATACTTCCTCAAATACTACTTTGCTATAACTCAAACTCCAAAGTTCTATAGCACAATCATCATTTTTACGAGATGGAATAACTTTTAAATATAGTTCTTTATTATCTCTACTAAAATTGCATTCAATTCTCGATATTGCTCCATTTTGTCTTCTATCAAGGGATGTTGCTAATCTCAACAACGGACTTAATTGTTCTACTGTCAATCTTTGCTCTCTTGTCACAAGGTTTTTATAGTTCTCATGCTTTTTCTTCGGCTGAGATTTACGATGATAACGCGCTAAATTAGCGATGATTTCGATTTCAGTTTCGTTATAACCAAGCAATCCGCTGTTACGAATTAGATAATATGAGTGCTTGTGATGGGAAGAATGATTTATATAATGTCCGCAGTTGTGTAATTCTGCCGCAGCCCATAGTAAAAATCTCTCTTGATTTCCCCATTGGTGCAGATGACCTTTAGTTTGATCAAATAATGATAAAGCAAATGCTGCAATTCGTTCGCTATATTGTAAATTAACTTGATATTTATTCGCGACTCTTAACACGCTTCGTTGCCTAATTGTGCTTTGGAAGCGCAGACGATTATCAATCAAATCGTGCGCTAACATCCAATCTACAATTACTCCTTCTCGTAACGCCCGCCCGCAGGTGGTTATAGATTCTACACCTAAAAGTGTCATCGCTTCCTGTAGTATTACTGCACCTGCTAGTATAACTTCTGACCTTTTATCCGGCATACCGGGTATATTTGCTCGCTGCTCGTCAGTCATTTTCCGCAACCGCATTACCCATTCGCGTAAATGTTTTAAAGTAAAATTGTAACCGTTCAATGTTGAAGGGATAGAATCAGATATTGCTTTACCATGGATGCTAGCTAAGGTTTCAATTGTACCGGAAGTTCCTACTAAACGGACTTCTTCACCAAAGTTGATATTTGACAACACTTCTTCTGCTGCACGTTCGAGCATTCCCCTGGCATAAGCTTGAAGGTAGTTAAATTCTTCGTCACTTATCGGATCGGTTGTAATTAATTCGCTGGTTAATCTGACTGCTCCCACTTTGCTACTAGTAAGACAGCGTTCCTCGTGGGAATCACCTAAAATTAACTCCGTGGAACCACCACCAATATCAATGATAATATGTGGCTTATTATTGAACTCCATCCCTGAAAGCACACCCAAATAAATCCGTCGGGCTTCTTCTTCTCCGGAAATTAGGTCAACATCTAAATTTAATTCTTCTTTGATCCAGGATAAAAAATATTTACCGTTGGGTGCTTCCCTAACTGCACTAGTTGCGACTGCGATTATTGTTTCAGCATTTAAAGTTTTGGCAATCTCTTGAAAACGACTTAAAGCCGCAATCGCTTTAGTCATTGTTTCAGGTTTGAGGTTTCCTGTGTCAATATCGCGATCGCCAAGTCTAACGGTGTCTTTTTCTTTACCGATAATACTAAAAGATGGTAAGCGCGGTTCAATTTTGACGATTACCATGTGTACCGAGTTGGTACCTAAGTCAATCGCTGCAATTATCCGCTCGGAATTAAAGTTTTGATGGGAAACATTTGTTGTCATTAGTGAATTAACCATTTGGTTTCTTCGATAAAAGGTAGTAATAGTTAGTTTTGAGGATTCTTCTCGGTGCAGTACCTGTATTGCTCCCAACTCGATACAAGTCAATCTGAATAAATTTTAGAAGTTAGCTTATACTATTTTTCTACAGCTTCACCTAAAAGTATCCAGAATTAGTTTAGTTTTTATTTGGTTTTTTATAATGTTTTGTAGATATCAAATCAGCGAACAGTTGACAGTAAACAGTGAAGCGTGAAGCGCGAAGCGTGTCCTTATGACATATATTTATTGAATACTCCCTATTTTACCTCCCACCATACACCGACGAGCGAAGAAACATCGGAAGAACACCGTATTAAACAACTTCGAGTTTGGGAACTGTCAACTGTCAACTGTCAACTGATTACTATGGTTACTCAATCAGAACAAATTGAATCTACATTTAGTAAAATAATCCGACTTCTACGGTGGAATAAACCAGAAGGAAGATTAATCTTGATGATTCCGGGTTTGTGGGCTGTATTTTTAGCA
>JBHJOU010000924.1:0-6311 GCA_050329355.1 Rivularia sp. (in: cyanobacteria) | reverse complement strand
ATCATCACCTAATCAAAGATTTCGGACTCGACAACCTGCTTGGCGGAAATATCTCCGTCCCATAATAGGCGATAGTTGGGCATGGCGAATTAGCTTTGTGTATTTAGCAGTAATGCTGATTATCCCGATAACCGCCATGTTTTTGAAAGCTGCGGAGGAATCTCCGGCTGATTTTTGGCGAATTGCTACCAGCCCAATCGCGCTGTCTGCTTACGATGTGACATTTACAACAGCCCTGGCGAGTGCATCAATCAATGGGGTGTTTGGAACTCTGTTAGCTTGGGTAATAGTTCGCTATGACTTTCCCTTAAAAAAGCTGATTGATGCTTCCATCGATTTACCATTTGCTCTACCAACCGCAGTCGCAGGTTTAACTTTGGCGACTGTGTATAGCGAAAATGGTTGGGTTGGTTCGTTATTTGTACCCTTTGGGATTAAAATATCCTTTACCCGTTTAGGTGTGGCAGTTGCCATGACGTTTATTTCCCTTTCCTTTGTGGTGCGGGCGGTACAACCTGTATTACAAGAAATGGAAAAGGAAATGGAGGAAGCTGCTTGGAGTTTGGGTGCGAATCAATTACAGACATTTATAAGGGTAATTTTACCGCCTTTATTACCTGCGATTTTGACTGGTGTGGCGTTGGGATTTTCCCGCGCTGTCGGGGAATTTGGTTCAACGGTAATTATTGCCTCGAATACACCATTTGTAGATTTGATTGCACCAATATTAATTTTCCAACGTTTGGAACAGTATGACTATACTGGTGCAACGGTTATCGGTGTAGTGATGCTGATAATTTCCTTGGTATTATTACTTGCGATTAACCTTTTACAAGCTTGGGGAAGAAGATATGATCAAAAGTAATTCTCAAAAAAAATTTCAACCCAATCAACAGAAAAGTTGGGTTCCCAAAATATTAATTGCGATCGCGCTGCTTTATTTATCTTTGGTAATTTATATTCCCACTGCGAATGTATTTTTCCAAGCTTTTAAAAACGGCGTGGAACCATTTTTGGCTAACTTGACTGAACCAAATTTTCTCCATGCGGCTTGGTTGACCTTTATACTGGCATTAATTACCGTACCGATAAACACAATATTTGGTCTTTGTGCAGCTTGGGCGCTTACCCGTGGAAAAATTCCTGGTAGAGCGGTTATTTTGAGTGTAATTGACCTACCTTTTTCGATTTCACCTGTAGTTGTCGGCTTGATGATTGTGTTACTTTACGGACGCAATGGTTGGTTTGGTGGTTGGTTAGTAGAGAATAATCTGAGAATTATTTTTGCTTTACCAGGAATGGTTTTAGCAACTGCTTTTGTGAGTATGCCCTTTGTAGCACGGGAAGTAATTCCGGTATTAGATGAAATTGGCAAAGAACAAGAAGAAGCAGCACAAACCCTGGGTGCAAATGGCTGGCAAATTTTTTGGCGTGTAACAATTCCCAATATCCGTTGGGGTTTGTTGTACGGCATACTGTTGACTAATGCCAGAGCAATGGGTGAATTTGGTGCGGTTTCTGTAGTGTCAGGAAATATTGGTGGTCTAACTCAGAGTTTACCATTGTTTATTGAAGATGCTTACAAACAGTATCAAACCGAAGCTGCATTTTCAGCTGCGTTGATTTTGGCAATGTTAGCATTAGTAACTTTGGTAGTCAAAGAAATTCTGGAAAAGAAATCAGGACATTCCACTAAAAAAAATTTGTAGAACCGCAAGACATATTTCTCTATTAAGAGTTAAGAGTTGCCTGTTAAGAGTTCCCTTAACAACTGGCGGATGATGTCCTAAGCAATATAACCATTACCATAACAGTTAATATCGTTTCCGTTCATTCTCTCTCTTCTTCTTCCTCTGTGTCCTCTGTCTTGAAAAGTTGCTCCACTTGGGGGTACCCCAAGACCGCACTTTTCGCTGCGTCTAGTAAGGTTATTTTATCATTCCGGTGCAACAACTAGAATTGTGCAAATTATTGAATATTTATTTCCTCTAAATCAGTTTGGATTTGTAAATCTTTGATTTTAGTGGTATTTGTGCTGTTAATAAACGAGTCTGTATTGCCTATTGCCGAATTGAGTTCCAAGTCAGCAGCTTTATCTAATTGAGCGATAATCCGCTTTTTGCTATTATATTCAGCTAATTTGACTTGAACTTTAGCATAAGCAGGTGTATCTTTGGGAATCTTTTGTAGAAAATCAATCGCATCATCAAACTTACCTAATTCTGCTTGATTGTAAGCTTGTTGTAAAAGGTAAGTCGCTCTTACAAGTTGCTTTTGCTCGTATTCAGCTAACTTTTGTTGCACTAAATTAGTATCATGCGATTCCCTGGGAATTTGACGGAGGAAATGTACAGCACTATTAAAATCTTTTTCTGCGGCTTTTTCATAAGCTTTAGCAAGATATTCCTCTTTTTGTGCTTCAATAAAAATCCGCGCTTGCTCAACTAATCTATCTGTTTTTGTTTGCCAATATTCAATATTGGGGATATTTGCTCTACTACGAATTACATCCGTCCAACGGCTTTCTTTAAAAGCTATTTTAGCAGCTTCGTATTTTTGGGCAGCAACTTGCCATTCTTGTTGCCATTCACCAATTGTAGCTTGAGCTTCTGGATAAATATTGCTATCTGAAGGAATCGATTTTGCCAGGGCGATCGCACCTTGCAAATCTCCCGATTCATATTCTTTCTTTGCTTGAGATAAAGCTTTATTTCCTTGAGATGCTCCCGTATGATTCACTATAGAATAAGCTCCAAATCCGATAATTATCGAATTAGCAGCTAAGCCAACTTTCATTCCCGTTAATAAAGGAGATGAACCTTTATTTTCAGATAACTTAGTATTTATCTTATAGTCATCATGTTGAGGATAATCGGAAAAAACACTATACTCTACATCA
The DNA here is from genome assembly GCA_050329355.1 of Rivularia sp. (in: cyanobacteria). Taxonomy (GTDB): domain Bacteria; phylum Cyanobacteriota; class Cyanobacteriia; order Cyanobacteriales; family Nostocaceae; genus Rivularia. Next base: position 3,412 of record JBHJOU010000924.1, on the reverse strand, counting down.
ATAATTTGAGAATCTGCACCTGAAGGTATTTGCTTAAGAGCTTGCAATACATCTTTTGCTGTTTGAAAACGTTGTTGAGAGTCGTAACGAATCATTTTACTAATGACAGCAGCAAGATAATCACTAACTGCGGTATCTCGACTCCGCCACAATGTTTCATTATTTGATGGATGTTTTTTTAATTGCAGCGGAGTTAATCCCGTTAAAGCCTGAATAGCAATCATCCCCAAAGCATAAATATCACTGTTTGGTTGAGTTTTACCAATAAATTGTTCTGGTGGGATATAACCCAAAGAAGTAACGGGAATTGTATAAATAGGTAATACTTCGTCTCCACCAAAATCAACTGGTTGGATCGAACCAAAATCAATTAATACTAATTTGCCATCTTTTGCACGTCTAATTAAATTCTCTGGCTTAACGTCGCAGTGAATTACGCCTTGTGAATGAACGTATTCTAAGACATTTAAGACATCTTTTAAAAAGCAAACAACTGCATTTTCACTCCAGAAAAACTCTGGATTTTGATTCACAGGTAATTCCGCACTCAAGGAATGTCCTTCAATAAATTCTTGTACCAAATAAAAACGTTCGTTTTCTTCAAAACAAGAAATTAACTGAGGAATTTGCTTGTGATTGCCCAAATGCTTGAGAGTACGAGTCTCCGTTAGAAAACGCAATCTCAAGTCTTGTAAGTAACTAGGTTGCGAACTTGTAACCTTGAGTTGCTTAACAACACGCTTGGGATTGTGTGGATGTTCGATATCCACTGAGATATATGTTTGTCCAAATACACCTGCACCTAAGCTTTGAACAATTTGGTAACGCTCTTGCAGTACCTTTCCAATCATGTAGTTAGTCATGAGATGGTTACTTAGTCACTCCATTATTTAGGTTTTCGGACAATACCTTCAATTTCCGGAATTCCTTATGAATAAATAACTTGAGGACGTTTAATCATTCATTTTTTCATATCGAGTTTACGGATTTTTACGTATTTATTTATCTTTTCTTAATCCCAAACCCTTATCATGCACTGAGTACAAAATGTTTCCACTGTTTTTGAGTATAAAAATTATTTTTTACTAATGCCCTATGTCCGTAGAAAGATTTTTTGTAGTATATGTTTTTACGCGACGGCAAAAAAGTTAGCAGCTTTGATTTACTCCCTGTTGCCCCCAACCCTACCCCAACAAAATGTTAAAGGCACAAGTACTTATGAGTTTTTATCGAAATCATCAGTTAAAATAAACTAAGTTTAGCTAAGTAAAAAAAATGAAAATAACTAATATCCACGAAGCTAAGACTAATCTTTCTAAACTAATTGAAGCTGTTTTAGCAGGGGAAGAGGTAATTATTGCCAAAGCAGGAAAACCTGCAATTAGAATGATTCCCTATCAAGAAAAGAAAGAACTGAGAATTCCTGGAGGATGGGAAGGTAAAGTCACGATGTCTGATGATTTTGATGATGAATTACCTCCTGAAATCCTTGCGGGTTTTACTGGGGAGGAATCAGTTTGAAATTCCTTCTCGATACTCATACTTTGATATGGTGGTTAGCTAACGATAAAACTCTTTCTGAAAAAGCTAAAGAAGTGATAACAAATCCAGATAATATTATCTTTGTTAGCGCTGCTTCTGCTTGGAAAACAGCAATTAAAAAACAAATCGGTAAACTGAATGCTCCTGATGATTTAGAAGCACAAATTGAGCAAAAAGACTTTCATTCCTTATCTATATCTATTAATATTTCTCACGCTGTTTCTATCGAAAAATTACCATTGCATCATCACGATCCTTTTGACAGAATTATAATTGCTCAGGCAGTTTGTGAAAAGATGAAAATTATTTCGCGGGACAAAAAATTTGATGCTTATCCAGTAGATGTTATTAAAAGTTAATTTGCTATTTGTAAATACATTTACTAGTTATGTCATTAATTCTGATAGGTTAGTAGTTGCGATTTATCGCTGTAAATTAAGGGCGCGCATCCCAACTACAAGCCATGACAATTAATCTGATGAATTACTCATTTCCTGCAACACCTCACGAATCATCTCTGATGGTACTTGATCAGTAATTGTCACTGCACCAATCTGCGTTGGTAATATAAACCTGACTTTACCTGCTTTGACTTTCTTATCCAATTGCAACGACTCAATTATCTCTGCAATATTCAACCCTGCTGGTAATTTTGTCGGTAAACCCGCTTTTTCAATCAAGATATTTTGTCTTTGCACTTCCGAAGACTGCCACATTCCTAGTTTCGCGGCAATCTCTCCTGCTGCTACCATACCGATCGCAACTGCTTCACCGTGATTAACTACACTATAACCTGTCAAACTTTCCACAGCATGAGCAATGGTGTGTCCATAATTGAGAATTGCTCGTAATCCTGCTTCTTTCTCATCTTTACTAACTACATCAGCTTTTGCTTGACAAGAGCGCGTTAATATGTAATCTATTAATGACTTCTCTCCACCAGAAACAGCACTAATTAAATATTGCATTTGATCGAGGCGATCGCAATGTTCCATTTCTACGAACAAATCGGCATCCCAAATCACTCCATATTTAATTACTTCTGCCATTCCGGCACGTAATTCTCTTTGTGGCAGAGTTTTCAAGACTTCTGGATCAATTAATACTAAACGCGGTTGATGAAAAGCACCAATCAAGTTTTTTCCCTGGGGATGGTTAACGCCAGTTTTACCTCCCACCGAAGCATCCACCATTCCTAAAAGTGAAGTCGGCACCTGTACAAAGTTAATTCCTCGCAGCCAAGTAGCCGCAGCGAAACCCGTCATATCGCCAATTACGCCACCTCCCAAAGCTACCATTGTGGAAGAACGTTCTACGCGATTTTCCAGAGCCGTGTCGTATATTTTTTGTATCGAATCCAAATTTTTATACTGTTCGCCGTCGGGCAAAATGCAGCTACAAACATCAAATCCAGCAGTTTTGAGTGAATTTAAAACTCTTTCCCCATAGTGTTTAAAAACCGTGGGGTTAGAAACCAATAACACCTTTTTCCCCAACTGCAAACGATTCATATTTTCGCCGAGGTTATCCAAACTTCCCGGTGCGATCGCAATTTCGTAAGACGACAGTGGTAGATTTACACTAATTGTAGAAGACATTGCTTTACCCCATAAAAGCCCCCTTGGAGTATATATTGTATCTTAATTTGGGGATGGGGAGATGGGGAGATGGGGAGACTAGCTAGCTCCCAACCTGAAATTAAAGTAATTTAACGGCACGTAACCCGAAGAGTAAACCAGCAGCGATGCCAGTGAACAAGACTAAAAAACCAATATATGAAATTACAGCAAGCATTTACTTTTCTCCACAATTGTTCATTAGATATATTGAAGCATTTATCATAGAGTATTGGGAATGGGTAATCGGTAAT
>JBHJOU010000602.1:0-3098 GCA_050329355.1 Rivularia sp. (in: cyanobacteria) | reverse complement strand
ATAAAAATATTATTTAAAAGGGAGCGGGTAGGATAAAAAACAGATGCTTTGATTCGACGACATTAGTTTTGATGGGTTAAGGTAGTGCGAGCTTTTCGGCTCGCACTACAAATCACCTGTTTATTATCCCCCATTCCCTACTTCAACGAACGCAAAAAAGTTTTAGCTTCATTCATAGTTTTTTGCCAAGAAGTTTGTTTGGGTTTCTCTGGAAAGACTGGTGGTGGTAATTGGGGGTTCAAATTGCGGTAATGTTCCCAAATTTCCCAGTAAGGACAACCGGGTTCGATGCAAATACCCGCCCAATGTAGGTATTGTAAAGGTTGATTGACTGTTGGGTCAATCAGTTTGTGTCCTTCAGATAAAAAGTGGGATGTACCTCCCCAATTTCCCGGTGCTTTCCCTTCTCTACGAACTATATTGAAGCGGTTAGGAATCCGCTTGAGCAACATATAATTAATGATTGGTTGGTCGGAAGTTTTTTCGGAAAAATCAAAGTATTCTGGATGTGCTGCACATTCTGCGAAGGTATCGTACAAATCTTGTTCGGATATTAAGTTTTTCTTAGAACCCCAAAAACCCCCGTTGAAGATGTCTTTGATTTCATTTTCTGTAAATATTTTTTCTTCTAATACTTTGGGACTAAATACATTTCTGAGTCCACCAAGATGCTGATAATCGCAACAGATAAAGTCGGTATTTTCTAAATAGTTGAGATTATCAACTATTTTTTCAAAGACAACAATATCTGTATCGATATATAAAAACTCGTCAAAGGAACCAAACCAACAAGCTTGCTTGCGAAATTGATTGGGACGAGCGAAAAATTTACCGCCGAATGTTTCATATAATTTATTTGACAAGCGGTCAATAAAGTCTAAATCTTCGTAAACACCGACTCCATAATATTTATCAAGAATGTCAGCAATTTTGTGATAATTATCATCATAGGGAATCATCACAATGGGAGTTTCTTTGTCGTGTAAGCGAATGCTATTAAGTAAGGTAATCGCGTGGTCACATACCTTATCATTCGCAATGATATAAATTCCTCTAGTTTTCATTTGATTATGCTCCAACTTTTAATCCTAATTTTCTTAAAACTCTGGTAGTTAAACTTGGTGGTGCGTTGTAAGCTTTCGGTTTTGTAGTAAATTGAGGTCGCTTTTCTGGTTCGTGTAAATAGCGATAATGTAAGAAAGTTTCGCGGTAAGGAAAATCGATGTTTTCTCCACTACAAAGACATTTAAACAATTTAGAAGATAAGCCGATATAGTGTAGATAAGTTAAGCATTTTTCCTTGTCATATACTAAATTATTTCGTTCTTCAAAATGAGGCGATGTAGCACAACATCCGGTGATTTCGCTATTTGGTAAATTTATAGCAAAATTATATATATCAACTTCCGAACGCATTACCAAATAGTTGAGTATAGTGTTAATAGGAGCATTCTGATATAATATTTCCGCTTCTCCAGCTTGCAGTTTTGATAACAAATTTTGGCGCGTTTCTGCGTCAAATAAACCTTTTTTAGCAGCGTACAAGCCAGTACAGAATATTTCGCTATCAAGTCGAGATTGTGGGAAAATTTCTAGTAATTTATCGGAATTTGTATTGTATACATGACTCAAATCTTTATACTGGAAGTCATAAACAACAAAGTCATTTTGATTTAGTTGCTCGAATATGTAATCTAATGAATTAAGCACCAGAATATCAGCATCTAAATAGAGAAACTTATCAAAAGCACCATTGAAACCAGCAAATCTCCGATGCATCCCCAAACGGTAAATTCCTGAAATACCTTGCTCTTGCCAAATTTTAAAAGCTTTAGGATGTGCTTTCCATATTTCAGTAGAATAGTCTTCCCAAAGCTTCATTGCAGAAGTATCTTCAAATATTTCTACATTACTTCGATTTTTGATATCTTCTCGGATTAGTTCCAAACGCTCATCGTAAGGAACAATCAAAATAGGATATTTATCACCAACATTGACTTCAATCGAATTGAGTAAAGCCACTACCTGATCGTAAACTCCATCGTTACCAAGTATATAAATTCCTTCAGTCATTTAAGCCTCCATAAACTTGAAAAATAATCTGTTAATAATTAAGAAAAATTCTTAACATATTTCGATAGCCATGAAATTAAATTTATTTCGTGCAAAATAATTTGTCTGGCTTCAGCAATTGCGTCTTTGGCTTCATACCAAGCTTCGGGTGTGGAAGTGATTTCTCTGATGTAATCAAATCCTTTTTCATCCAAACTTGGTAATCTTAAAAAACTACCCGGAGGTAACAATTTATCGGCAGCAGGACCACCATAATAAATAGGTAAACACCAGGCTAATAAGGCATCCCAAAGCTTTTCGCTGACATACCAATCATTCTCGGCATAATTCTCAACTGATAAATTGTAATAGTAAGGTGCCATACCGTACCATTTATTACTAAGTTCGCCGCTTCCTTGCGCCCAATCAGGTAAACCACGTCCGTATAAATCAAGTTCTAATTCACTATTTCGCAGCATTTTTAAGAATGCTAAACGCTTACGATGATTTTCGGTACGATTGATCCCAGATGTTACCCAACTTAAAGATTTCTCTTTTGTTGGTGGTGGCATTTCATTCAATTCTCGGAATGAGTTAGAATAGTACCAAATTGCAGGCATATAATCGGGATTGGGTGCATTATCTTCGGGTCCGGAAACGTAACTACAATAATTTTGAGCCGTTTGATAATGCCTTTTATGAGCTTCAACAACTTCTTCTAAAGGTGGTTCGCGCAATAGATAAATTACTTTTTCTTTGGGCATTCCTCGAAGTTTGTCTTGGAATAATTTCTGTGCTTTATCATATTTAGCTTGCACTTTTTTGTTCTTCCAAAACAGTAAATGCTTCTGCGGTGATGCAGGAAAACTTGTGTAATTATACATCAACAAAAAATCTGGTTTTGGATGTGTTGCAATCAGTTGAATGTTATCCCAAACACCAAAGTTTTCGGGAGTTTGTTGCCACAGCCAATCGCTTCTATTATCTAAAGCGCTATAACTGCTCATCATCCCAATTTTAATTTTATTCATAGTTGACAGTTGATA
>JBHJOU010000833.1:0-2232 GCA_050329355.1 Rivularia sp. (in: cyanobacteria) | reverse complement strand
ACAAGTTCTCCTAAATGAGATTTAAGGATTTTAACAACTAAATTTTTGCGGTTTTCCAGCGAAAGCTGCATCGCTTGATCTAAATATAGAAAATGTCCTAAAAAATTAGTGCGGATTTCATGTAAAAATTCGTTATAAGCACTACTGTATGAGCCAAAAAGATGACGACGTTGTGCAATTTCGTTGCAGGTTAACGGAATTCCCGTATTTGTTCGACATCGTTGAATAGCATTTTCTACTTGTTCTGCAAATTCGCTGTCTAAGTTATCCCGATTTTTTTTCAACTCTGCTAACAAATTTTCTAAGTCATTGGTCAATTTACCCCAAAACTGAGCAAAAAGTTGTTCAAATAACAAATCACCATCACCGTATCTAGCTAAAGCGCCACTAGCTTTGTCTAATTCAATACTGATATTGTGATAAAGTGCGTCCAATTGTTTTTGATAAAAACGTCCATATTCTTTTTCAATAGATTCCACATTTGCAGCTAAATAATCAAGAATCGGCTCTAGAACTTGAGTAAAAGCTTCTTGAGAATTAGAACAATCAGCAATAATACACTGTGCTACTCGAATTGGTGTTTCTTTGAGTTCTGACTGTAATTTCTGACAACGATAACCGTTGTCACCACCTTCTGCACCATGTTTAGTACGATTGAGAATCATAAAAGAACATTTAGCAAGGGGAAAATCACCCAAAGCATCGCGAGCAATTTGATACAGCTTTAAATATGCTTCTCCCCAAACAGCATTAGCTTCAGGTCTGCGAACAAATAAAATCAGATCGGCTTCCTCTGATAAAATTTTAATTAACCGTTCTGCTTCAATTAAATTTGTATCTCCTAACCCCGGTAAATCTAACAAAGAAATCTGACCAATATCCTCGTGAGGAAAAGAACAAGATATTTCAACTTCTTTAACTGCTAAATAATTAACAATTTTATTGCCGCTTTGATCAATAGAATCTTGAGTAACGTATAAGGGAATATCTTGCTCAGCAATCTCGATTGATGGAGATGCGAGTAAATGGCGATATTTAGCAATATTAGAATAATAATCCTTACGCAAATGCCCGTATCTGGCTTTGTCAAATTCGCTATTTTTTTTATTTAAGGGTAAACCGGGGGGAGGAGTGCGAGCAAATTCTTCAACAGTTATGGATTTTACACCCAAACCCAAAGTTTCGTAATAAGGAGCCAGCACTTGCTTACTAAATTCATTTGATGAATAAAAATGCACCTTAGCTACAGCTTGTGACAATCCCGGTTGGTGAACAATTCTACTTAGCGTACCCGTACAGTATCCTTCACTACCATCGGGAATTACTCGGTTATTAAGTCCGGTTAAACTTTGTAACAAACGGCTTTTACCTTGCCGAGCATAACCAACCACTGCGATATTAATTGTGCTACGAGTACAACGCGATCGCAATTTTTCTAGGGAACCTAAAAGGCGCTCAATTTGTTTAACTAGATCAAAATTAATTTCTGCCAAACGTTGAGCAGATGTAGCATCAACTCCACGAGCGAGAAACTCAGATTGATGTTGACTTAAATTAACCAGTGCTAACTTACAAGCTTCCAAATTTGCTTTGTCCCGTTCGATTTGACTGCCAAATCTTTGCCGTTGTTGAATAATCGCATTAATACGTTCTGTTCTATGGGTATCAATCTGGATAGTTTTCATGCAATCCAATTTTTGTAAAGATATTGCAAGCAGTTATAGCTTTCATGAGGTAAAATCCCTTTAGGTCTTTGTGACGCTCAAGCTTTTGTAATGTTAATAGATTTTTATCGAGCCATCGTATGGTTGAATACAACCTTTTGGCAAAATGGCTTATGGAATTTTGTCAAGAAAAAGTAATTCATGATCATGTTCAATTTGGTAACAATAGCTAATTAATTGAAATTGTAGTGACGTATCTCAACCGCAAGTTAGAAGCGGCGATCGCAAAAATTAGTTAGTCTAATTGAGATACTTCACAATCGGAAAAAACTGCTGTGGTTCCAATTAGAGACAATAATCCTATTTCCATCACTCCTTATGTTACCTATGGACTAATTGCCGTTAATGTTCTCGCTTTTCTTTACGAATCGAGTTTACCACCCCAGTATTTAGACGGCTTTCTTCACCTGTTTGCTGTAGTACCGCGTGAATTAAGCAGCAGTTTCGCTGGAATTCCAGTAAATCAACCCGTTCCCGAATGGTTAACTTTAATTACTGCTCAATTTTT
>JBHJOU010000474.1:0-2032 GCA_050329355.1 Rivularia sp. (in: cyanobacteria) | reverse complement strand
CGTGGCTTCCAAGAAATTTGGATTGAAACTGCTAGCGTTTTGAGTGAAGCTGTCAAGCTTTATGAAGCTAACGGTTATATTCCTGCAACAGGTGTAGAAACAAAACGCTGCGACAGGGTGTACTTAAAGCAGTTAGGAGTTAGGAGTTAGGAGTTAGGAGTTAGGAGTTAGGAGTTAGGAGTTAGGAGTTAGGAGTTAGGAGTTAGGAGTTATCAATTACAATGCAAATTTTTGAGAATTTTCTTAATCTTTTTTTAAAGTCAAATTGTCCTTTATGTCAGCGCCCTGCTTCTGAAGAATTTTGTGAATATTGTCATCAACAATTACAAAAGTGTCGTTTAACTGACTCGAATCACCCTCAAGATAGTTCTCCAAGAGTAATTGCTTGGGGTGGATATGGTGGAGCCATCAAACGTGCGATCGCAACAATGAAATATGACAATCATCCAGAAATCGCTCGTCCTTTGGGTGAATGGTTGGGGGAAGTATGGCTGGAAAGATGGGGGAATGAGCCTTCTTTAATAGTTGTTCCGATTCCGATGCACCCCCACAAACAAAAGGAACGAGGTTTTAATCAAGCAGCGCTGATTGCACAAAGCTTTTGTCAAACAACTGGTCTAAAATTAAAAGTAAACGGATTACAAAGGGTAAAAGCAACTGAGGCACTATTTGGATTATCACCAACTGAGCGAGAAAAAACTCTAACTCAAGCTTTTGAATTAGGAAAGGATTTTCGTTATCCGAGTAATGTTCCGGTAGTGTTAGTTGATGATATTTACACTACGGGTACTACCGTCAAGTCTGCTATGGAAACTTTGAGTAAAAATGGAATTGTAGTTTCGGGAGTTGCAGTGGTTGCTGTTCCCTCAAAGGCTAACTATACAAAGAATTCATAAACAAGGGTGTCCGCTCCCAATTATAATTAGTCAAAATTAAGATTATTGTGACAAAAAAACTACTTATAATTATGAGTAAGTCTAAAGCCCTGGGGTTAGGACAATTTCGGTTGATACCTGCTACGTTAATCGCATTCAGTATAAGTACAACAGCTTTTGCTCAAACAAATAAACAAGCGAATAAATTTTATAATCCAATACCTTTACCTGACACTTATGAAATTTCTGATGCTCTGTCGGAAAAAGATATCCCCACAGGAGAAGGTGGTTTTGCTCGCGATTATCTAGTGAGTTTAGCAAAAGGCGATAATTTAGCCATCGACCTCTCTTCAGATAGCTTTGACAGTATTATTACATTGCTTGGACCCGATGGTTCCACTATCGCTGAAAATGATGATGGTCCTGATGGTAGCAGTAATTCTCTACTTTTCACCCGTATCACCAAAGCCGGAACTTACATTGTTAGGGTTCGTTCTTTCGGAGAAACCGGAATCGGCAATTTTAAACTCAAAGTAACCCGATTGAAGCCAGTTAAGTAGGGATGGGAAGAAAGTTAGGAGTTAGGAGTTAGGAGTTAGGAGTTAGGAGTTATGAGTTAGGGATTTTAACCTTAAACCTTAAACCTTAAACCTTTAACCTCTAACCTATTGTATTGTCATAACGCAAAGAAACAGTGCCTCAGTCCATTCTACAACTGCACCGTAGGTATCCCCGGTATGTCCGCCTAATTTATGGTTGAACCAAGCACCTGTGAGAAAAGCAAATGTGCTTCCTATAAGCGCGATCGCAATTGCCAATAATAAGTAAGATTGATCGAGTAATAAGATTACAGCGCTCAAACTCAATAATAGTAATACTGAAGGTAAAACGTCTTTGTAGGAACGAATGGCTTGCTTGTGAAACGCACCTTTACCAGTTGGTTTGAGATAATCATATCTGGCGATCGCCAATATCTGCCCCCAGCGCGCCCATCCACAAGCAGCCATTAATATCAACCAACGATTTTCTTGTATGTCTATTAATGCCACTGTTTTAAGCAATACTAAAACAATTGCTGCCATTGCTCCAAAGGCTCCTGTAGCACTATCGCTCATTACCTCCAAGCGTCGCTCTTTATCCATTACTGCTAACCCATC
>JBHJOU010001015.1:0-9520 GCA_050329355.1 Rivularia sp. (in: cyanobacteria) | reverse complement strand
GACTTAGCAATGGTGGCAGAATATTGCGATCGCATTGGGGTAATGTACCAAGGAAAGATGGTAGAAACGGGTTTATCCAAGGAAGTATTCCGCAATCCCCAGCATGAATATACGCGATCGCTTTTGAAAGCAGCATTGCACATTCAATCATTTTCCGATGATGACAACGCAGATATAACAGAGCAATTATCAGGTAGTCTCAAGGAAAAAGCATCAAATGTCATACCGTTGTTGACAATCAAAGAATTAAAGCAGCATTATACTATCGAACCGAATTTTATCGAACGGATATTTAAAGGACAAGGACAAACCATTAAAGCAGTAGATGGGATCGACTTAGAACTATATCAAGGAGAAATTCTGGGATTAGTTGGTGAATCGGGTTGTGGAAAAAGCACCTTATCGCGGACAATATTGCAATTAATTCGTCCTACCGGGGGTAAAGTTGAATTTCTAGGTAAAGAATTAACTAGTTTGTCCCGTCAACAAGTACGCTCCGAAAGACGACAAATGCAGATGATATTTCAAGATCCTCATGCTTGTTTAAATCCGACAATGACAGTAGGACAAAACATCGCCGATCCATTGATTATCCATCATATCGCCAATGCCGGAACCGCAAAAGAGCAAGTATTGTGGATGCTCGATAAAGTAGGATTAAATCCGTCTGAAATGTACTATCAACGTTATCCTTCCGACTTATCCGGGGGACAACAACAAAGAGTTGCGATCGCCAGAGCTTTAATTACTCGTCCCAAGTTAGTAATTTGCGACGAACCTGTGAGTATGTTAGACGCTAGTGTACAATCACAAGTTTTGGATTTGATGTTGGAATTAAAAGCAGAATTCGAGTTGACCTATTTATTTATTACCCATGACTTATGGTTAGCTAGGTTTTTATGTGACAGAATCGCCGTCATGAACGGTGGTAAAATCGTCGAACTTGGTGCAACTCAGAAAATTTTCAGTAATCCCCAGCATCCTTATACTAAAACTTTACTCGCTGCTGCTCCTTTGTTAGCAAGAGCGTAATATAAGTTAGGAGTTAAGAGTTAAGAGTTAGGAGTTAGTTGACAGTGGACAGTTGTTTATTACCAATCTATAACCTTTAACCTTTAACCTTTAACCTTTGACCTTTTTCCCTTAGTTAAGCATGGGATAATCATTTAAACTCGTTCCGTATAATTCCAAGAATCTTTTGTAAAGCGACATACTTTTACAGTTGGAAACTCTGCTTAATTTTAGTAAGCTGTCTCGATTTTTTTCTGCAAGGCTGCGTAGATAAGGTAAATCTTCAAATAGAGTTAAACAAGAAGCAAAATGCAGTAATAGCTGCAAAAAAGGTTTAAACCATTCTAAATCGCTGTAAATATCAACAAAGAAATAATGCTCGTTTTCATTCAAAGGAACCGCATGAAATATTACAGTTATTCTTTTAAGATTGTAAACTGGAATACTCAATTCTATAGTATAAGGATTGTGCAAAATTAAATCAACTTCTACAATCGGTTGTCTCCAAATTCGCAGAGGGTTAAATGGAGAATCCAACATCGTTTGAAATTTAATTACTCCACCATTATCTGTAAGTTGAAAGTCACTAATACCTACAACTTTTAGGTTATTTAAACTAAAGTTATGAATACTTTCTAGATGCTTTAAATTTAATAAATGATAAATTTGACAAATGTAAGGAAAAGGTAATATATATTCCTGACTAATCATGTATCTTTGCTTTAAATTAGACTTGAAGTCATTACTATTACAGCAGTTTTCCTGTAATATTGGGTCTTCACAACTATCAGGTGAATTTTCCGGTCTCAAAAATAACCAGCTTGCAAAGAAGAAAGAAGCTGTAAATAACTGCATAACTTCCATTACTGACAAGTAACCGTCAGCAAATGCAGCAAAACTTCTATCGCTAATACCAAACAGCCAAGATGGAATACCAAACAGCCAAATACCGCTTCTAATTCTACTGAAGATAAAAGCAATTTCGACCGCTTTACTGCTCTTTTTATTTTCAATCAATTCTGTTGTTGATTCTGTTTTTGTAATATTATGCATGGGATATTTCTATCGTGTTGGCATAGCAAAAAATACCTCCTCAACTACATAGAGAAAGAGGTTTTTGTCTGGAAATTTAGTTTTACCAATGGAAAGTTTATACTGCTTGAAAAAGTCAACTCTGATGCACAGAGTAAGTTAATTCAAACAATTATTATTTGCGCTTTCGCTCTGAAACATAAATACCTTTAAAGCATCTACATGACTTTCACAACTGACTTAATTTTCCTTACTTTGCTAATTAAAATACAGGCTATCAGGATACATATATGTATTTTAGTAAAATAATGTTGACTTTTACGACACTTTAACTATTTATGTCCATAGTCTGACATTTATTGAAGAGTGGTAAATTTGCATCAGTCTAAAGACAGTTATTAGTAGAGACAGGTTGCGTATAGCTGATACGGTTCTATTAACTACAAGCATTATCGGCGGGGAATGCAATTCCCCGACTCAGAGCAAAAGTCCTCTTAAGAGGACTAAATATAACTTTTAACTTTTAACTGTTAACTGTTCACTGTTTCAATGTCTGCATCGCAAACTGCATTAAACCGGGGAAGAATTTATAAGCAGCGGACATAAATGATCCTGAGCCAACTACTATTTCATCTTTTTGATATTTCACAGCATTCCAAATTGCATCAGCAACATCTTCGGGTTTACTCGCCGCTGGTGATTTGAGAAAATTACTCATAGAATTGCGACGTTTTTCTGCTTCTTGTGCGCTACTTCCGCGAAATTGCGCTCTTTCCATAAAGTTACTATCAGTAGCGCTCGGATGTACCGCACTGACGTGAATACCTTTCGATTTCAATTCCAGTCGCAAAGTTTCTGTTAAACCTGTAATTGCGTACTTGCTGGTACAATAAACGGTCATTTCCGGTAAGGGTAATTTACCACCGATAGAACCAACGTTGACAATTGTTCCCTTCTGTCGCTCTAAAAAGTGCGGTAAAATTGCGTGAATTGTGTGGATATATCCCCAGAGATTTACATCTATGACTCGATGCCAATCACTTAAGGTGGTATGTTCAATTGGTCCGGTCATACAAACCCCGGCATTATTGATTAAAACATCAATGCTGCCAAAAGATTCTAAAGCTTTGGAGATTAAGATATTTACTTCTGCTTCCTGAGTTACATCACAGGGAATAGCCAGTACTTTTGTGCCAATTTTGCTTACTTCCGCCGCTGCTGCTGATAAAATTTCTGGCGATCGCGCAGTTAAAACTAGATCATATCCTTTACGAGCAAATAAAAGTGCTGAAGATTTACCAATTCCTTGAGAACCACCTGTAATAATTGCACTAGGCATAACAAATACGATCAATATTTCTGTATTATTTCTTCATATTGTCGTTGATAAACTGCCAATGATTATCCGTCATGGGACTGAAAATGATTTACCTGCCATTGTGGCGATATATAATGCTTCTATTCCTGGTCGTATGGCAACAGCGGATTTAGAACCTGTATCGGTAGCAAGTAGAGTTAACTGGTTTAGAAAACGTTCTCCGATGAAACATCCTCTTTGGGTAATAGAAATTGGGGGTATTGTTGCTGGATGGTTGAGTTTCCAACCTTTTTACGGTAGACCAGCTTATCATGCAACTGCCGAAGTAAGTATTTATATTAGTTCAAATTATCATCGTCGCGGTTTGGGAAAACAGCTTTTAGCACAAGCGATTGATCAAAGTCCGGATTTGGGTTTAAATACCTTAATTGGATTTATTTTTGCTCATAATCAAGCAAGTTTAAACCTATTTGAAAAATTTGGTTTTGAAAGTTGGGGTTATCTACCGAAAATTGCTGATATTGATTCTGTAGAGCGGGATTTGGTGATTTTGGGGTTGAGGGTTGATTAGATATTTTATGCTCAAGCTATTCAACTTTCAACAGAATGCTGAAATTTTGAGCAAATTCTTAAATCAAATTCTTAAACCAATTTCTTAAATCAAATTAAATCACTTGTTTCATGCAATAAATTTAATTATTCTTAATTCAATTGAGATTATTTATCAGATGATTTTTTTTGTGTATCGATATTTTTAGTAAGTTTTGAAATCCAGCCTGGGGTTTGAGCATTTTCCCAACCCGCAGGACGTTTAGAAATGTACCAGGCAATAGAACCAAGAATTGTAGCGAACAGAAAACCACCCACTGTTATTGCTAGTAAAGAAATTTGCAGAGATTTTGTATAGGTAGGATTAGTTGTAATCTCGATTAGAATAAACATTTGAGAGTTTATCTCCTTACATAGATTCGGTATTCTATCCTACAATCTATCACGAAAATCTATGCTCTTCAATCCCACACAGGGGCATATAAAAATTTTGACGTTGGTGAATACGGGTGTAGATTGACATTTCCCAGTCCGCCAGGGATTTTTAATCCCTGTCTAACAGCTTAAGTCCATTGAAATGGACTACAAATAAAAAATAAATAGTAAAAGTATTGATTACTCGAAATATGATTATAAAGGTATTTACTGGTAAGGTGAAAGATTTAAGTTACCCCTATTCCCTATTCCCTACTTCCGACTTCCTTAAAATAATCATAATTTTTAACGCTGTTCTACTTGTTACTAATTTTTAATGTCTTTCAATGAGTTAAGCATAATATCACTAACTACACACATTATATAAATAATTGTGGTTATAGTGCTACTCATAAAACCCCAGATAGTAATCAGTTTATATACCCATTCTAAAGAATTATTCATCTCAAACTGAGAATTGACACTCGGCAATACTGAAATAAATTTTCCAACTACTGTAATAATCAGACAACTATTAAAGATACTACTAGCAGAATAGATGAAACCAAGATAAAACTTAATTTTCTTAGAAGTGATTTTTTTCGCTACTATAAACCATGTTATACCGAGAAGAAAACCAATTAAAATACTTATTAATGTATAGAGAGTATATTCCATAATTTGGTGTTTCTATTACTACTTGATGTGAAAAAAAAGAGATGGGATTTTGATTTACGTTCTCAAACAATGATGAAATACTTGAAGATTTTCCTTCATCAGAACGCATGATCAAAAAGATAACAAACCATCTTGTTTGATTCTGCTAGCCACGAGACAAACTTTTATTTATTTATGGGACATTGTATACTTGTTTTAACAGCATGAAATATTTTTATCTGAGGAAAATATATCTACCGTACCGATAAAGACGCGACTAATACTGTTACAATCACTTCTTTTTTTGATGCTGAAATTTGAAATTGATGAAATTTTTGTTTTTCAAATTGATAGCTCTCTTACTCCATACCCTACGCCCAAAAATTATATCTTCAAGCTATCAACCGTTATTCACGAAGGAATCTGAATTTCTTTATCAGCTGCGCTGCTTGGTTTGTAAAGGTGTTTCCCCAAGTTACCCGCTCTATAGTCCTCTGTTCACTACTATCAAAACTAACAGTCCGTCATTTCCAAAACTGATCAGAGAAAAAAGCGGTATAGGTGTTTCACCCCTCACTGGAACCTGGTTAATAATTCTCCAAAATAACTAACTATCTGATCAGTTGCACTCCACGCTAGTTGTGGTAAGTTGAAATAAGTAGATAAAAATTAATCGCAAAAACATCGTGATTTCTTGAGGGTTGATGTCAAAAATCATCCGCCTTCTAAATCTGATTAAACTTTTACACCCTAGTGATGTAGAAGTAGTTTTTGGCACCAGATAATACAATTTTAGATTATTAATTATTAAGATTATTCTGGGTGCTAAAAAATTCAATCTTTTTTGGGTAGCATTTACTTACAAGGAGGTATCTATGAACCGCCTAATTTACGAAAAATCTGTATCCTACAAAGGATATCTCATCATACCATTTGTTTTTGGAAAAGCAGACAATCACGAAATTTATTCGTATAAATTGATATCGGATATTGGAGCTAAAAGCCAATATCATAAAGCAGAGAACCCTGCAAAAATCTATGGTAGTAGCGTTGATAATATCATAGATATTGCCAAGGAACATCTAGAACAACATTTAGATGCCGTTAGCGATCGCGATATGTTTAAACATCGCTATACCTTCCGCAACAATTTAATTATCGTCTCCCAAGAAGCTGGTAAATACTATTATGACCATTATTTACCAGATTCATTAAACAACATTGCCGCACCCAAATTATTCAACTCAGAATACGAATGTTGGTGTTGGATAAAACAGGGAATTGATGCCTTGAATGTAAGTCAAAAAATTAAGTAGAAATACGGACTAAGTAACTATAAACCTTGATGAGACGTTGCATTGCAACGTCTCTACATTAGCAATACAAATTTGATAATTGATAAGTGGTAATTGATCTATGGTAGCCAGAAATTGGGGATAATGGATTGACTAATGTCCCGGATGGTGTTATTCATACTTCTAGCAGTTTGGATGTGTGGTTCATCTGTTTCTACAGGTAAAATATTCGCATTTACACCTTGTCCTAAATAGGAAACGACTAAATTCGCAGCTTCCAAACCTGTAACATAGGCTTTTTCTTGAGACCATGAACCATGACGACTAGTAATCCAATCACCGCTCATAAATACATTATCAAAACTTGTCCTCGCTGGTAACATATATTTATAGCTACCTGGTGAAAAGTGAGTTACAGCTTGGGGTAGACGAATTATACTGCTATCAATTACCTTGGCGATCGCAAATTCCGGGATACAAGTTGCTAAATATTTTTGTACTATGGGAATTATTTGTTCGTCGCTCAAGGAAATAAATTGATTAGCATGGTAAAAATCAACTTCTACAACGGTTCCTGGCTCGTTTTTATACTCATCGTGAAGTGCATTTAAATCAAAAAATGTCCATCCTGTGGTTTTATCAAAGCCAAAACAAGCGTTAGAAGCACGAGGAATATTGATTTTGCGATCGAACCATAAACGAGTTGCTAACACGTCAATTGCACCTAAATTAGTTAAATTGCGGAATTCTTGACGACTTTGTAAACTTACACTATGAGAAACAATTTTCTTAATTCCGCTGATACCAACACTAAAAACTACCGCATCGGCTTCAAAAACTTCATAGTTGCAAACTACACCTTTTACTTGATTCCCATCAGTAATTAAATCGGTAACTCGTTTATTTGCAAGTACCTTTGCTCCAGCTTGTTCAATTTTTTCTACCCAAGGATGGAAGATTTTTTCGCCCACAGTACCCCGACACCAAACGACATCAAAATCCGGTTGATGAGCCAAGATAAAATAATAAAGCATTCCCAAAGTTGCAGCAGCCGAACATTGTTCCCCGGGTGCAAATAAACCGACTAATAACATCGGTTCAAAAGATTCGTGGTAAAGTCTTGCTGAAACCCCAAATTGTTTGAACAATTCCCGTGCTGTAACATAATCGTAACGTCGCCAAGCAGCATCGGAATTATCAAAGTCTATTAGAGCGTAAAGTAAAGGTAAAGCGCTGATTCTGTCAACTAACGGTAATCGTTTAAACTGAGTGTAAATAAAAGTTCCTAAAGGTGTGGGAAGTCTGGGTAAGTCTTGAAAAATCGGTGACTCAACTTCCAAACCTGCGGGAGAATATTGAGATGAACGAGTCCAAGTTGTGAAAGGATTAATATTTAACTCGTTAATCAGTGCAAAAATATTTTTGTAAGGGTACCAGAAGCCGTGAATACCCGCTTCAACAGATTTACCTCCCCCAGTTTTCCAACCCGCAACCAACCCCCCAGGATAGGAACCAGCTTCCAAAAGCGTCACATCATAACCTTGTTTCGCTAAATGGTGAGTTGCGCTCAAACCAGCCCAACCTGCACCTATTACTACTACTTTTTTATTTGTATATGGTTGTATCACTTCAGTTCGGGATTAACAATTACAACTATCATATATTTTGGGTTGCACCTGGAAAAGAGCTTGCATGATTAAGTTCGATTATGTGGGCTATATTAAGAGTAAATTTTATAATTACTTGTGCCAACATTTAATTAAACATTAGTTTAGATAGGAAACAGGGAAGAGGGAAGAGGGAACAGTTTTATAACTGAGTGGTAATTAGTAATTACATAAATAATCAAGGCTTGACTACTTATGGTATTTGTTAGCTAACTTTTCCCAAAATCGGAATTGTAGCTTGATGTAAATTGATAATTTTAAATATAGATAATGATAATGGGAAATCTTTCAAATATCATCAAAATATTTCAAGAAAAGAGGCACCAAATAGTATTAATTATCGTTGTTTTAGCTTCCATAATTATTTTTTTGTTGTGCTTACCAAAGTTATATCAAATTGATTGGATTGGTTTTGGACCTGTTTCAGATATTCTGATCAGTGAAGAAGAAGCAATCAATTTTAAAACTGGAGAAATTGTTACTCTTCATAAGATAACTAGACAAATAAAATCAGCAAAAAAACTTTGGGACTGGTTAGCATTACTTGGTATTCCAGTCTTATTAGTTATTTTAGGTACTCAATTTCAAAGCAATGAAAAGAAATTAGCAGAAGAAAAAGCTAAGGCTGAAAAAGAAAGAATTGACGAACAAGTTCAGGCTGAAAAAGAACGAGCCGACGAACAAGCTCAAACAGAAAAAGAAAGAGCCGATGAACAAGCTAAAGCTGAAAAAGAAAAAACCACTAATATTTTAAATGAAGAAGCTTTGCAAGGTTATATTGATCGAATGTCAGAGTTATTGCTTGATAAAAACTTGAAATCTTTATCTCCTCAAGATGCTTTACGCGAAGCAGCATTAGATGTGGCAAGAGCGAGAACTTTATCAGTATTACGAAGATTGGATGTAGATGGTGAACGAAAAGGCAGTATCATTCGGTTTTTAATTGATGCAGAATTTATCAATCAATTGCAGCTTGATTTGAGTTATGCCAAACTCAGTGGTGCTGATATGAATGGAGCTAACTTGAGTGGAGCTAACTTCTATGGTGCTAACTTCTACGGAGCTAACCTTAATAATGCAAAGCTGAGTGGAGCAAATTTGAGCGGTGCTAACTTTTATGGAGCCAAGCTGAGCGGTGCTAACTTTTACGGTGCTGATTTGAGTGGAGCTAAACTCAGTGGTGCTAAGCTCAGTGGTGCTAATTTTTACGGTGCTGACCTCAGTCGTGCCTATCTGAGCGGTGCCAATTTGAATGGAGCTAATTTTTATAGTGCAAATCTCAGTAGTGCAAATCTTAGCAGTGCAAATCTGTGTTTTGCGAACCTCAGCGGTGCCAATCTGTGTTTTGCGAACCTTTTGAGTGCATACCTCAGTAGTGCCAAACTCAATGGAGCAAATTTAAGTGGAGCAAATTTCTTTAGTGCTAATCTTAGCGATACTAAACTCAGTGGTGCTGACTTCAGTGGAACTAAGCTTAGCAATGCTAACCTCAGTGGTGCCAATTTAATAGAAGCTAAAAACTTAACTCCAGAACAAATTAAACAAGCTAAAAACTGGGAAAAAGCCGTGTATACTCC
>JBHJOU010000739.1:0-9750 GCA_050329355.1 Rivularia sp. (in: cyanobacteria) | reverse complement strand
CATGGCACCTGCCGATGTTGCCGCAGGATTACGCAAGCAAGAGGATTTATATAAAACATTGGTGACAGCGAAAAACCATAAAGAAATTGATTCTACTAGTCCGCAATTACCGATTAACTACGTTCATACAGCACCTACTCGCTCCAACTCTGGCTTACAAACACTAGTAGCACAATTTGCCAGCGTATCAGGGAAAAGACCGGAACAATTGACAACAGCAGACGTGCAAAAATATCAAACTCAAATTCAGAGCATTCAAAGTAAAGTCACTCGTTACGGAGTATCTACAAATGCTTTGGCTAACGACATGGTGAAAAACGGTCCATTTTGGGCTTCTATCGGTTCCGTCTATGAATCATCAGTAATTCAAGCCAATTCAAATTTACAACCCGGTCAAACTCGTTACGAAGCGATTTATCCCAAAGCCACATTTACATCAAATATGCGCGCAATTTTACCTAGTGCAACTTGGGTAAATGCAGATGAAAAAGTCGCAGCAGAAAAAGTAATTGAATATTTAAAAACTCCTCAAGTTCAAAAAATTGCTACAGAATTAGGTTTAAGACCAGGTGTACCGGGAGTAGAATTAGGTGCGAAATTTACCCCAGAATTTGGCGTTCAAACAGATGTAAAATATGATTCCTTGCGTCCTCCCCAACCAGAAGTAGTGGCAGCGATGCTCAAGTCGTGGCAGGAATTTGCCAAGAAACCTTCACAAGTAGTTGTAGTTGTAGATTCTTCCGGTTCCATGTCAGGTAATAAATTACCCGCAGTACAAAATACCTTACGTAACTATATACAAAGTTTAGGACCAAAAGAGGAAATAGCACTAATTGACTTTGATGATCAAATAGGTACCCCAATCAAAGTTAATGGTACTCCAGAAGGACAAGCCAAAGGAATGGAATTTATCGGTAACTTAAGGGCTGATGGTGGAACCCGATTATTCGATTCAGCATTAGAAGCACGTAATTGGTTGCAGCAAAATCTTCGTAAAGATGCAATTAACGCTGTAGTTCTACTCACAGATGGTGATGATTCTGGTTCCAATATTAATCTCAAACAACTACGTCAAGAATTGGAAAAAAGTAACTTTAAAAGCGATAAACGTATAGCCTTTTTCACAGTAGGTTACGGAAAAGAAGGAGAATTTAACCCCGAAGTACTCAAACAAATAGCCGAACTCAATGGAGGTTATTATCGCAAAGGAGATCCCGAAACTATTTCTACATTAATGGCAGATTTACAAGTTGAATTTTAAAAAAGGTTAAAGGTTAGAGGTTAAAGGTTAGAGGTTAAAGGTCAAAGGTTAAAGATTGGTAATAAACAACTGTCCACTGTCAACTATTAATTATGAAACTCGTAAACCCTCTTTATTATCCGATTGCAGTATTAGCTGGTGGTGTTGTTCTTGTCGCTGGTGTTCGCTTGGTTGGATTACCTAATTTTATTATTTTGCCAGCAGCCGCGATAGTGGCTACAGGTGGCGCTACTGCAATCAAATCGAGAGAACCTGATGCTCAGAAAATTGCTCAGCAACAGATACAAAGAGAATTAGAACTACTGCAAACCTCCGCTAAAAATTTAGCAGAAAAAGCCGAAACATTACGTCAAGAAGCCAATCAATTATTAAGTCGCGGCACTTTTGAAATGAATTTATTAGTAGCAGTACAAGAAGCTTGTCAAAGAGCAATTGAACTACCAATAAAAATTGAAGAACTAGGTAGAAGAATTCACGGAGCTAATTCTTTATTATCAGTTAATGACTTACAACAGCAATTACAAGAAGTAGAAAATAAACGTTCCTCATCTTCTGGTATTGCACATCAACATTTAGAGCAACTTGCTAACAGTTTACAACGTAATATTCAACTAGCAAAAGAAGGACAAAACGCCCGTACCGCACAAATTACTAGTCTCTATACTTTAATTCAAAATTCCGCTGGAATATTACAACAAATCCAAAATAAATTACGTACCGCCGATTTAACAGATTATCAGCAAATTAACGAATTACAAGCATCCACCGATGAACTTACTAGTTTACAAGATAACTTTGCTTTTCTGGTTAGGAAGTAATTGGTTGTACTAAATTCTCCGTACAAACCTAAATATAAAAAGGCGTTACACTGCAACGTCTTTACAATATTTACTCTACTCAATCAAAAATGAAAACCTCTGTGTACTCTGCGCGCCACTTGCTACAAGTCGGGGAACCCGCCCAACGCAGTGGCTTGTCTCTGCGGTTATTTTTATCTGATTTTGAAACATGAAAAAAACTAACTCCAAACCCACAAATTCCGTCTTAACTTCTGTTGGTATTATCATCGCAGCATTAGGTTTAGCTTACATTCCCATTCCCGGATTACAACAAACCATTGTTATTGTCAGCGGAACAGAATTACAAGCACCATTACAACAACTAGAAGCAAAATTTGAACAAGAAAACCCCAATATAAAAATAGAACTTAAATTTCAAGGTTCTCAAGATGTCGTTACTAGATTCCTTGATCAAAAAAACGACTTTAATCCCACAGTTTTAATCCCAGCTTCTGGCGAATTAATTGATGAATTAAGCCAGCGTTATCAAGCACAAAATAATAGCGAACCCTTTTATAATCAACCCCAACCGATTGCCAAAACCTTACTTGTAGCAATCGCGTGGCCAGAAAGAGGTAACGTTCTGTTTCCCAACAATAGCTTTTCTTGGCAGCGAGTAGAACAAGCAATGCAAACCAATAATTGGGAAGCCGTGGGAGGTCAAAAAAGTTGGGGTAGCTTCGATTTTGTTATTACAGATCCGACTCGTTCTAATAGCGGTCAAGGGACCTTGAGTTTGTGGGCAATGTCAAAACTGAATGCTAACAATGCCAACAATATTGATTACAATAACCCTGCTATTTCATCACTATTTAGTACAGTTAAAAAATCAGTTTACCAACCACCGCGTTCTACCGATATTCTTCTGCAAGAGTTTATTACTCGCGGTCCCAATGACGCTGATGTCGCAACAGTATACGAAAGTATTGCTCTTTATCGCTGGCAGCAATCTGGTAAAAATCAAGGTAAACCTTATCAAATTTACTACTTAAATCCCACTGTAGAAACAGTAGCAACCGCTGCAATTGTTCGTCAAAATGTTGATAGTGGAACTGCAAACGCAGCGCAAAAATTTGTTGATTTTCTAACTCAACCAGAACAACAAAAAGTATTCGTACAGTACGGTTTTCGACCTACAAATAATAACATTGATTTGCAATCAGTTCCTAATAGTCCTTGGAATCAAAATATTCCCGGAGCGCAAATTAATCCATCAGTAAAAACATTACCTGCACCAAATCAAAAAGAAATTGGAGAAATTAAGCGGTTATGGCAAAGAGTTAATTAATTTTAGATTTTAGATTTTGGATTTATTTCTAAGGTGCGTTATTGCCCTGGGGTAACGCATCTTAATTATTCCACGGTAGATTAATTTTTAACCGTAATGAGGATGTTTTTAAAATCTTATTTAATATTTTTTTTCGTCAGGAGTAACCAAATCCACGCTGCATCTCCTAGCCGCTTCGGCTAACCTTGTATCAATTGTGGCTAATGGTAGTCCTAATCGTAACGCCAATTCTAAGTAAGCTGCGTCATAAGATGCTAAACTTTCTTGTCGTTCTAAAGCCAATGTTGTACCCAATGCGTTTGTATCTGTAACCGTATCAACCTGGATTAACAATGACTGTAACAAGTTAATAGCTTCTTCCGATTGTTCAGTTGTCATACGATTACGTCGTTCAGCCACTAATAAAACATTCGCAATCTCTAACGACCAAATTCCTGGTACAAATGCTTCACAATCTGGCATGATTTCTAGTATGGCATTAGCATAATCGTTATTTTCATCCACCAGACACCAACTGATTGCTACAGAACAATCCAAAACAAACTGCATTAAAATCTTCGTCCCTCTTCTATCATCGAGCGAATTGACGCTTTATCTAAAGCAACTTCTTGCTGCAACTGTTGCATTCTGGTAATTGCATTACTTATTGATTTTTTGGTTGTAGGCTTTCCCCAAGCGTTATAACGTGTTTCGGCTTCTTCTAATAACGGCTGTACAACTAACACTACCTCAACAGAAGTATTTTTCAAATTAGTTGGCATTTCGATTTGTAATATACCATCTGTACTAATATGTGCATTTAACTTCATCGTTTCCATGTTCACCTCCAGTGGCTTAACATCAATTCTACGAATGCCTTAATTATCCCACGCTGCATTACAGCAATCTTAATTTTTAACCGTAATAAAGGGAGTAGGAAGCAGGAAGTAGGCAATAATAACTAATTATTCGCACTTGATATAACTCCTAACTCCGGTGGTACTAACTTATAACTACACCGCTACCGGAATACTCGCAACCTTCTTCACGGGTGTGGCAATCATCTTCATTCCTGCGGGTGTTGCTAAAGTCAATCCGCGACGTACAGGTTTAACCGGACGTTTATCAATTCTTGATACTTCATATTGCGATAAAATTGTTGCTAATACCAGCTTCATTTCATACATTGCGAATGCTGATCCAATACAGCGACGATTTCCACCACCAAAGGGAAAAAATTCGTAGGGGGTAAATTGTCTTTCTAAAAATCTTTCTGGTTTAAACTGCTTGGATTGCGGGTAAACTTCTTCCCGATGGTGTGCTAAATAAATAGCGGGAATTATCCAGGTATCTTTCGGTAATTTATAACCGCCAATTTCAATCGGATTTACTACAATTCTCGGAAAAGCATTGATAGCAATCGGATAGATACGGAGAGTTTCTTGACAAACTGCTGTCAAATATGGTAACTTCGCAACTAAATCTGGTTCCGGATTCTCACCTAAATTATTTAATTCTTCCAGTAATTTTTCTCGTACTTCGGGTAAATAATCAACCCAGTAAAAAGCCCATGTCAATGCAGAAGCTGTAGTTTCATGTCCCGCAAATAGCAGCGTCATCAATTCATCGCGTAATTCTTCATTTGACATCGCTCCACCATCTTCATAACGTGCAGACATCATCAAACTCAAGATATCTTCGCGATTTTGATTTGATTCGGCGCGACGTTCCTCAATCAAATCATAAATCAAATCATCAATTGAAGAGCGTAAATGCAAAACTCTACCCCAGGGACTCCAATTACCCCAATCCTTTTGTAAAAAACGGAAAAACAAACTAGCAGATAACAAAGGGGAACTAATAAAATCCAGTAACGAAGAAATTCCTAGACGAAGCTCCTCTAAGCGGTTTCCTTCATCTAAACCAAATACAGCTCGTAAAATTACGCTCAAAGTAATTTCCTGCATCGATTCTCGGATATTGAAAGGTTTACCAGTCCCCCATTTATCGCTTACCCGCTCAGCGATTTCGCAGATAGTCATACCATAAGTCCGCATTCTATCTCCGTGAAAAGGAGGAGTTAATAACTTTCGCTGACGCTGATGGCGATCGCCCTCTAGTAAAATTAAAGAATTATCCCCAACCAGAAATTTTAGTATAGAGTTTCCCCCAGTTTTTAAAAAATTAGCATCTGCCGTAAAAATCTGTTCTAGTGCTTCGGGTTGACTGAAATAAACCGTATTATTACCATCTTTAGTCGGAAGACTAAAACTATCACCGTAAGCTTGAGCAAAATCCTCCAGGTATTCCAAAGGTTGGAATACAAACTTCATCCTCCTTAGAAATATAGGCATTTCCGAGCTTGGAGGCAGATTGTAACTCGATGTCATCATAAATTTTTAGGGGTTTTCGACACGTTAATTTATATTGTGACGAAAAAAATCTCAACTTGACTCGAAAGGGAATAGGGAATAGGGAATAAATAATAAATAATAAGTAAGTTCAGATCCCCGACTTCTCGAAGAAGTCGGGGATCTAAATTCTCATATATGATTTAGGATTGCTATATCAAGCAAATAACTGCATTTTATTCTTAGCTCATTAATATTACTGATACTAAATCAAAAATTTAAATCAAAAATTTAAATCAAAATTTGACATAATTATCTGCTTTTATCATCAAACTTAAATACTTAATTGTATTTTTAAGTACTTGTAAAACATTAAAACTATATTATCAAATTCACTGAAATTCGACAAAAAAGTCTATTAAAATATCAAAAATAGTTACAAATAGCAAGGGGAAAATCCGTATTTTAAGGACGATGTGGCAACTTTTTAAACTGTACTAAGGACTAACAAATCGGTATTGATTCACTGTAAGGTAATCGTATATACCCTTAGCTACAAAGTAAAAAAAGTCAAAAAAAGGAGTTAGTTATTCAGAGTTATCTACCGATAAAAGTTCATTTAAATGGAGTGAAAAATGGCTACTAAAATCAACCAGTTCGATAATAGTAATCTTCAAAGCCAAAATTCCATCTCGTCGGTACCGAACAAACCTCTACCTCAGTCTCCCACAAATAATAATTTAGATATTTCCGCTGCTACCTATTTGGGTGGAAAAGAGGATGATTTTACTAATGCGGTGGATATTTCTGTTGATGGTAATTTCGTGATCGTGGGAGGTTCCTTAAAAAACTCCAACCTGGGAGGGAAAGAGACTAAACTCCTTGGTGGTGGAGACGGAACAATTGTCCGTTACGACTCTCGAACTAATCAAGCCGTTACTACAACTCGTTTACCAGGAAAAGTATTAGATTTAGAAGTTTCCAAGAATGGTGATATTGCTGTCGGCTATCAGGGTGGAATCGCTGTATTAAATGCTGATGCGACAAAAGTCAAATGGAGCAAATCTCTGAGCAATGTTTCTCGGATAGCGATTTCCGATGGAGGTAAAGTCGGTGTTGTCAGAGATATCCAAGGTGCAGACAGAGCTTATCTATTCGACGGTAAAGGGCAACAACTCAAAGAATGGAGTACCAACAGCAGCAAACGTCAATTTGAAGATATAGCTGTTACCGACCAAAATGGAGGTATGGTAATTGCTACAGGATTCGAGCAAAAAACCAAAATTTTACAAGTTGCGTTTACTCAAGCATGGTCATACAAAGGAGATAATCTCTGGAAAAACTATGACTTTGACAATAAAGACATTTACAAAGAAAAATTGATGGCTGATACACGGGGACAGCGTGTAGCTATCGGACGTGATGGACAGCTATATTCTTCATACTACGTCAATGGTGGTACTGGGTTTTCAATTTTCTATCGCGATCCTTTGGATTTATCAGAGAAACTGACCAAAGATAGAAAAATCGAAACAGATAAATATAACACTCCTACTAACGTCAGTTCGGTAAAAATGACTTGGTACGGTCGTTACGACCTCAAAACTGGTGATTTAATTAAAGGTCAATCTTTATTAAGTCGTCTGAATAATGGTAAAGGTAACTCAGTCGATGTAAATTCAATTACAGCCACAGAAGATGGTACTGTAATTTTGGCTGGAGGTGCAGGAGCTAGGATTGCCAATCGAGACCAACAGACTATTGAAGGAAAACCAGTAAGTGATTATGCTGGTTTTGAGGGATACATTGCAATCATTAGTCCAGATTTGCAAAAAAGACTTTCATGGACACCAATTACAGATAGTGATGCAGCTGTCGCAGCTGTTCGTAATGGTAAAACAGCATTAGTTACAACCACTGACTTTAAAGGAGGTCAAATTACTCACAATGCTATCCAAGATCAAGCCGGTGGTAAAAATGACGGTTATCTGGTGGTAATTGGTGGAAATGATGCACCTCCGAAGACAACATCACCGACACCACAAAATAGTCCTTTAACCCCTCCAGAAAATCAAACTCCTGTATCTGGAGATGATACTAATAATGGAACAGTTGAGATACCCTCTAACTTTGAAAATACTCCCGATTCCCTTAATATTTCCATCAATGGAGTAACTCAAAGTGAAAAAGTTTTATCCTACGGTGGCGCAAGTCAAAACCCAAACTTAATTGCAACTATTAGCAACAAGAATGAATTGCAGTTAGAAAAAAACGGTTGGAGACGCTTGGATATTACTGGGTATGAAATCACTGAGAATACTTTACTCAAATTTGAATTTGCCGGTAATGGTAAAGCCGAAATTCAGGGTATTGGTTTCGATAATGATAATGTGATTAAATCCAAACCGGATAGTGGAAATTTCTTCCAAATTGATGGTAGCCAAAGCTGGGGTATCGAAGATTTAGACGACTATATTGTTGGTTCCGACAACGGATACAC
Organism: Rivularia sp. (in: cyanobacteria); assembly: GCA_050329355.1. GTDB lineage: Bacteria > Cyanobacteriota > Cyanobacteriia > Cyanobacteriales > Nostocaceae > Rivularia. Next base: position 1,532 of record JBHJOU010000739.1, on the reverse strand, counting down.
ACAATATTCCATTGCTGTAGGCGATTTCTTTACTGGTCAATTTGACTTCTTAACTATCGCTAACGACGATGACGTAGCAAATCCAACAGCAGTTGGACAATTCAAAAATATTGAACTGATTGGTTAATTGACCGGAATACACCTAAATTAAAAACCGGGTTTCTAAAGAAAAAATCAAGTTTTTGAGACTTAGATTTGACAAGAAACCCGGTTTTTTTGGTATTTTTAAGAATTGATAAAGGTTTAGAGAACAATTCAAATTACTAACTCCGGTGGTACTAACTCCTAACTCCTAACTCCTAATTCCTAACTCCTAACTCCTAATTCCTAACTTTGAACTTTCAGATTTTGGATTAGATTCTAAGATACAAAATCTAAAATCTAAAATCCAAAATCTAAAATTGTTAAGCTTTTCGTGAGTAGTATTCAACTACTAACAGTTCATTAACGCTCAAAGCAATCCATTCCCGTTCACAAACACCATTGACTTTTCCAACCATTGTGTTTTTATCAAACTCCAAATGGCTGGGAAGGTTTGCTAAACCAGGATATTGCAAATTGGTTTCCACCAACTGGCGAGAATTGTCTTTATTTCTAACGCTAATTACTTCTCCAGGACGACACTGGTAGCTAGCAATATTTACTTCACGACCGTTGACGGTAACGTGTCCGTGATTCACCAATTGACGCGCTGCGGGGATGGTAGGAGCCATTCCCAAGCGGAAAACAGTGTTATCCAAACGCATTTCAAGCAACTGTAACAAAACTTGTCCGGTAGAACCAGTTACTCGTCTTGCTTTGCGGACGTAACGTACCAATTGTTTTTCAGTTAAACCGTAATTGAACTTAAGTTTTTGCTTTTCTTCCAATCGAATAGCATACTCAGAGCGCTTTTTACGGTTTTGACCGTGCTGTCCGGGGGGATAAGCACGTCTAGCGCTTTTACGAGTTAATCCTGGTAATTCACCAAGACGACGTGTAATTCTTAATCGAGGTCCTCTGTATCGGGACATTATCGCTTCCTTAATCTAATCCTTTTAATTTTACTCACAGACATATCATTATAGAGGTGGAACGAAGAATAGGGAATGGGTAAGCTGCTGCATCGCACGGGTTCTATCAGAGTACGTTAAGTAGCGCAAACTTTTCACCGGAAGTCTTCTCGGAGAATTATGCAACAATTAAACAAAGCAATTTTAATTAAAAAAATAATCAAATAATCAAAATAATGTAATCAAAATAATCAAAATAATCAAAAATTTATGAAGAAATTATAATTTATTTATAAGCAAGTTTCAACACATCAAAATTGAAATTCCTCAATTACAACTAAAGCTAGTCTTCGCAACAAGGTGCAGACATTATTACACCACATTCGCTGTATTCTGCTAAATATTGCTGTAGTAATGCAAATTGAGGTTGATTAAGGCTATAGTAAATCCAACGTCCTTCTTGACGAGCGCAAACTAAATTCGCGTCTTTAAGGGTTTTGAGATGAAAAGACAGCTTTGATTGGCTGACGTTTAAAATAT
>JBHJOU010000345.1:0-4125 GCA_050329355.1 Rivularia sp. (in: cyanobacteria) | reverse complement strand
GATAATCTTAAACCCGCTGTTTCTAACCAAGGAATAAACACTTCATATGCAGGTTGATTCCAACTGATTGATAAGGCGATCGCGCTATGACAAAACGCCAAAAATGTCATGATTAGATTAACATAACCAGCAGGTCTGGGTCCTGTTTTCTTAATTATTCCCGGCAACCAAGGAACAGCTAAAAGTCCCCCAATCAAGGCATATATCGGCACTAACCAAACTGTTTCTAGTAGATATTGCGCCATTCATTCACCTCTAAAGAAAGCATCATAAAATTACGGCTATAGAGTTACAACTGTTTTGTGAAAGTTAAGATTTAACATTTCAGCTTGATTAACTTTTAATTTTTCTTAATTAATCTTAATTACATATAGATTAGCTTTATATGCAGCAAAAAGGAATGAGTGAATGAGATAATTAAGCGATATTAAGTCTAAGTAATTTTTATATATTTATTTTCGATTGTACCTATAGAGTTTTATCTATGGGTACAAATATTGTAAACGCAGAGGGACACAAAGGTAAACGCAGAGGGGCGCAAAGTGATTTTTTGTCATACATTAAATAATTCCAATACAAGTGGAAAGTTTAAAGATGGATGGGGTTTATTTTTGCCCAATTTTTAATAGAGCGTGCGTAACCAAATGGAATATTTATATTTTGTAACTGATTAATTGGATGTAAATCGAATTCTTGATGTTCGTCACTTATTTGTGGAAAAAAATCGCCTTGCAACTGACAACCATAGGTGACAATAAAAACGTGTTTATCAGGAATAACTTCAAATAAATAGCTATCAATAATTTGCTCAACTCTGACATTTACCGATACTTCTTCTTGAAACTCACGAATTAAACAATTTTCCGGAGTTTCTCCTAATTCAATTCTTCCACCTGGTAAATCCCATTCATGGCGTTCATTTTTGAGTAATACAACTTTGTCATCTATAATTAATACACCTTTGATTGAAATCGGGAAGTCCATTGTTTACAAAGTTAGTAATTTACATTTTGTAATCATATCAATATTTGAATCAACCTTAGTTTCTAATTACTATTTATTATGACCAATCCAATCCAAAACTACAACCCCAGCGATGTCGGACAAATCAACGGTAACATCTTTGGTTTACCCTTCGATTACGATTCTGCAAATTTAATTATCATTCCTATACCTTGGGAAGTTACGGTTTCCTATGGTGCTGGTACAGCTAACGCACCACAACGAATTCTCGATGCTTCACCGCAGTTAGATTTATTCGATTTTGATAATCCCGATGGATGGAAGCAGGGACTTTTTATGATAGAAATTCCCCAAGATATGTTAGATAAAAATCAATATTACCGACAGCAAGCAGCAACAATTATTCAAAGACTCGAACAAGGTAAATCATTAACTGATGCACCTGATTTAACATCATTACTAAGGGAAATTAACCAAGCTTGTGAAAATGTCAATAAGTGGTTATTTGATCAAGCTCAGCAAGCAATTAACTATGGTAAAAGGGTTGCAGTCATTGGTGGAGACCATGCTTCGCCTTTGGGTTATATGCAAGCATTAGCAGGACAATACTCTAATTATGGTATTTTACACATCGATGCTCACGCGGATTTACGTAACGCTTACGAAGGATTTGAGTTTTCTCATGCTTCAATTATGTATAACGCAATGAAGTTACCGCAGATATCAAAATTAGTACAAGTTGGTTTACGGGATATTTGTCATGATGAAGTAGAAATAATTAATCAATCTAACAATAGAATAGTTGCTTATTACGACTCAATAACCAAGCAAAAACTTTATTCTGGAATTACTTGGATTGATTTATGTAAGGAAATTGTTAATCATTTACCCGAATACGTTTATATTAGCTTTGATGCGGATGGTTTAGATCCAAAATTATGTTCAAATACTGGAACTCCAGTTCCTGGTGGTTTGGAATTAGAGCAAGCTTACTGTTTGATTCGAGAAGTAGTAAACAGCGGTAGAAAGATTATTGGTTTTGATATTTGTGAAGTCGGTGATGCCGAATGGGATGGTAATGTTGGAGCGCGAATAGTTTTGAAATTGGCGAATTTTATGGATTTATCTAATAGTTAGTTGATATCACTGATTTTATTAGACGTAAAATAAGCTTGGACGGGTAGAGATACCCAAGTAATAATCAAAATTTCCTTGACTTTAAAGTTATTTTAATTAAGCTTAATTTACCACATATATTTGGTTAATTAAGTAAAATAGTTTTATCAGCACTATTAGGACTTACGAATATTGTCACAATGTCTTTTTGGTGCGTGACACTACAAGTCTTATTGGTTGAGATTAAATCCTCAATTTATCTATTTGTTAACTTTTGTTAGCAAAAAAGTATCGCTTAACCTATGATTGCACAAATACAAGAAACAAAACATTACACCCCGCCGGAAGAATACCTTGAATATGAGGTAAACTCAGAAGAACGCCATGAATATATTGATGGTGAGGTTATTTGTGTGGCTGGTGGAACCCCGAATCATAATCAAATTGCAGGAAATTTTTATGCAGGGCTTAATTTTGGACTTAAGCGTCAACCTTATCGCGTTTTTGTCGCAGATCAAAGAATTTGGATTCCCGAAAAACGCATTTATACTTATCCTGATGTGATGGTAATACAAGGTGAGTTGCAAATGCAAGAAGGTCGAATAGATACAATTATTAACCCATTAATGGTTGTTGAAGTGTTATCAAAATCGACTAGAAGTTATGATAAAGATGAGAAGTTTTCCGCTTATCGGACAATTCCCAGTTTTCAAGAATATCTTTTAATTGAGCAGTATACGATGAAGGTTGAGCAGTATTTTAAAACTGGTAGAAATAGCTGGAATTTTTCTGAATATTATGATGTTAATGAAACTATTTTTTTGAACTCAATTAAATTTGAAATTACTTTAGAAGATATTTATGATCGGGTTGAATTTGAAACTGGCGGTTGAAATAATCAATAATCCACGCAAGTGGGTTTTGTTTGGAAATAAAAAAGACGGATAAAACTGATAAAGTTGAAATAATAAATAACCCACGCAGGTGGGTTTTGTTTGTGTAGCTGCGGTTTAAACCGCCAAATGCTTTTTAAACATATATATTATTTAATTATTTTTAATATCCCATTTTTGAGGGTCTAATTGATAGTAATTTTGTAATAATTGATAAAGTGCTGAATGTTTTTTTTGTAACTGCTGTGGTTTTTCAAAAAATGTTTCTGTTGCTACAGAGAAGAATTCAGCCGGATTAGTTGCACCATAACTATACATTACGGTTTTTCTTTGTTGTTCTACATTTTCACACAATTGATTATATTCTTTTGTCATGACTTTTGACCAATTATCATAATCAGATTGTGTTTGTAAAATCGGAACTCCCTGGGATTTCTCATCTTCTTGATCTAACTGATGAGCAAATTCATGTAACACAACATTTTGTCCATCTTTCCAATTTTGAGTATCTTGTTGTACTTGTTCCCAAGATAACACTAATTGGTCTCTACTCCAAGATTCACCTAATCGGATAACCCGCTTTTCTTCAACGACATAATTACCGCTGACAGTAGTTTCATTTACAAAATAAGCTGTAGGATAAATTAAAATAGAACGTAGTTTAGGAAAGTATTTTCCGCGTTCATTAAGTAGAAGTAAACAAGCGATAGCAGCAATAACAACCTTGATTTCTTCCGTTATTTGTAACCCGTTGCAACCGATAAATTGTTTTTCTGCTAAAAATACTTGAATATGTCCTTGTAATCGTCTTCTTTCTGTGGGAGATAAACAAAGATAAATAGGAAGATTATTTTCAATAATAGCATTCCAAAGTGGCGGAAAAACTCGGCGTTTTAAACGGTTTCGTTGTTGTTTAATTAAAGTAGGGCTGAATAAAATTGTGATGACGATTAGTCCAATTATAATTAAAAAGATAATTGCTTGAAGCATTGATCCAATGAGATGAATTAAGGTGAATTACGGTAGATATCTATTTTTTAGGGTAATGGCGAACAAAATACAAGCTTGAATATCTTCAGGAGTCAACCCTTCGTATTCTTGAAGAATTTCTCCGAAACTTGCACCATGAGCGAGAAGGTTAAGAATATACTCA
>JBHJOU010000159.1:0-4456 GCA_050329355.1 Rivularia sp. (in: cyanobacteria) | reverse complement strand
CCGGTATTGCAACTAACGCTAATTCCGGACGTTTGTTTCTGATTAAAGCAATATGAATTGCATATTCACCAGTTTTATTAATAAAATCTTTAGTACCATCTAACGGGTCAATAATCCATACCCATTCGGAATTATTTTTACCGTCTTGATTCTGATAAGTTTCTTCACTAATATAGCCAAAATCTTCATTTCCCAGTTCATTTTTCAAACTCTGTAAAATATAATTACTAACAGCTAAATCTGCGGCTGTAACTGGGTCTTTACCTTTATCATCTTTGTATTCTACATTTAAATCATCTTGTTTATCTCCACGATAATAAGAGCGTAATATATCAGATGCACCCCAACCAATGGGACGAACTAATTCCAGAATTGATTGTAAATCTTTCATATTTTAATTGGTAATTGGTAATCGGTAATTGGTAAAAGAAATTAATAACTCCTAACTCCTAACTCTTAACTCCTAACTCTTAACTCCTAACTCATAACTCTTAACTCTTAACTCCTAACTCATAACTCTTAACTCCTAACTCCTAACTCATAACCTTACAGCTTCCACTGTAGTAACTTTTTCTTCAGGATATTCTTCTTTATAATAGTAATTCATATGACGTTCGTTTTTCTGGACAACTCCGTTAACTACCTGCCCTAAAACATTTTGACCAGATTTTTCCAGCATTTCACAAGCAAAGGCTGCATTGACAGAATCAACAACTCCCGGACGTACTACTAATAACACACCGTCAGCCATTTGACCTAAAGTCGCGGCATCTGCGGCAAGATTTAATGAAGGTGCATCGATAATTACATAGTCGTAATATGACCTAAAACTATCAATTAATGAAGCCATGCGCTTGGAGTCAAGTAAGGATGCTGGGGAAGGAGGTACAGCACCGCAAGTCAATACGTCTAAGTTGTCCATTCCTTTCTTGATGGCTCTCATTACCTCAATTTGTCCCACTATGACGTTACTCAAGCCTTCAGAATTGGGTAGTTCCCAAATATGATGTTGGGATGGACGATGTAAGTCTCCATCTATCAGCAATACTCTACGCTCCATTTGTGCCATGGAAGTTGCTAAGTTGGCGGCTACCGTAGATTTACCTTCTTGAGGTACGGAACTGGTAACAACTATCACTTTTAATTCTTTGTCCGCACTCATGAATTTTAAGTTTGCTCTGAGCATCCGGAAGGCTTCGCTGATGGGGGAACGAGGAGCATCCCGCACCATTAAGGTAGGATATGCAGCTTCTACTTCCTGCTTGCTGAGAATAGATTTTTTCGGCTTGCTAAAGTCGGGAATGACTCCTAATAAAGTTAATCCTGTTAATTCTTTGGCTTCTTCTATAGTCTTAATCGATTTATCTTGGGATTCCAAAAGATACATTGTTGCTAGGGAAACTAACATTCCTAATAAGCTAGCTGATAGATAATTAAGTAATGGAGAAGAAACTGGTTCTTGAGGAACTAAAGCCTCTGAAACTTCACTAGCATTACCAATATTCTGATTTTCTGCAATGCGGACTTCTTGTAATTTTTTCAATAACAGCGAATACGTTGATTGTGCTGCTTCTATTTTGCGTTCCAACTGACGCTGTTGTTGCTCTAATTTTGGCAGATTTTCTAATCTTTGTTTGTAAGATGTTTGTAATTCCGATAAAACTGCAAGTTGACTGTTTAATCCCAAAGAAGTAGATTCTAAATTGACCAATTCTGCTGCTAACTGTTGTTTTAAGTCTCCTACTTGTAATCTTCCATCTATTCCATCTATATTTTGTCGATTGGTTCCTACAGTTTGACGAATTCTATCTTGTAATAACCTTTTCAAGGCATTAAATTTATTTTCTAAAGCAATGATTTCTGGATGAGTATCTGTCAAAACTGTACGTCTTGATGCCAATTGCGACTCTACTTGCTGTACTTCCCTAAGAATATCTTGCACTCCACCAGCCTGATTCAAAGAAGTAATATCCAGTGCTTGTTGGGGGTTTGCATTTAGCTGTTGGCGAATTTGTTGACTGCGAGCGCCAATATCAGCTAGTCTCGTTTTTATATCACCTATTTGGCTTTGTAAGTTTCTCAGTGATTCTATTGATTTACTTCCTTCTTCTTGCAAGGCAAATACGTTATTTTTTTCGCGAAAATTTGCTAATTCGGCTTCTGCTTTGGTTACAATTCGTTCAGCTTGGGGAAGCTGTTGTTCGATAAATTGTCTCGCGGCTTTGGCAGCTTTTCGACGAGAAGATACGTTATGTTCTAAATAAGCTGCTATTAAAGTATTTACTATTCTTGCAGCTTGTTGAGGTTGGGAATCTTTATAGCTAACTTGTAAAACATCTGTCTTTTTAATATCACTTACTGTTAATTTTTTGAGAAAGTCATCATATTTTAAAAGATTTCCATCTCTATCTTGAAGTTTGAGTTGTTTGATGGTTTTTTGCACAACTGGAACTGAACGGATTATTTCAGCTTCTGTCTGTAATGGACTTGATGTGGTATCTTGCCCTACAGATTCCAATTTGGCAACTTCGGCTCCGAACCCTGTAAAAGAAGAAATTGTATCTGTTCTATGAAACTGCAATTTTCCTTCGGCTATATAAGTCGGCTTTTTTAAAGAAGAAGACAACAACGAAAGCAGAAAAACTGGAAAGAATACCGCTATCCCTGGTACCCACCGACGCTTTAGGACTTGCCAATACTTATCGAGCGATAAACTAGATTCTTGAGATTCCATAAATATAAATTTAAATATATTTTGAGTTTTTATTTTTGAGTTTTTACCGACCGATTAGTTAGGATGCATTTGCTATAACTTAGATACGCTTAAATCAAAAAAAGTATTATTCTTTAGCTATAAAAATATGATATATGATATGGGTAATATGTAGCTATATAGGTAAAATCATTTCTGTAGCATCAATAAGTTACTCTGAGATTTTTTATTCCCTTGATATACTCCCTTAATACCTTGAATAACTCGCTCTAAGTCTTCATCTGTCAGGTTAGAACCAGAAGGTAAACACATACCATGTGCAAATAAATCGGATGCTACTTCACCACCAATACTTTCAGATTCGGCAAATACTGGCTGCAAATGCAGTGGTTTCCATACGGGACGAGATTCTATTTGCAGTTCGTTAAGTGCAAGACGCAGTTGTTCTCTATCGACACCAAATAAATCGGGGTTTATCGTCAAACAAGTAAGCCAACGAGTCGCTTTTCCATAATCTGCTTCCGGCATAAATTCGATTCCGGGAAGATTACCCAGAGCTTGATGGTAAATTTCAAAATTCCGTCTTCTTGCAGCGACTCTTTCTGATAATACACGCAATTGACCGCGACCAATCCCGGCTAAAACGTTGCTGAGTCGATAGTTGTAACCAATTTGAGAATGTTGATAATGAGGTGCTAAATCGCGGGCTTGGGTAGCCAAAAACTTCGCTTTCGCCACTATTTCTGAGTCGTCGGAAACTAACATTCCCCCACCAGAAGTGGTAATAATCTTGTTCCCGTTAAATGAATAAATGCCAATTTTACCAAAGGTTCCTGGGGTTCTACCTTTATATGTTGCTCCTAAAGCTTCCGCAGCGTCTTCGATAATGCCAACTTCATAGCGATCGCAAATTTCTTTAATTGGCTCAATATCTGCGCTTTGTCCGTACAAATGTACCAAAAGTACAGCTTTGGGTAATTTACCGATATTGGCACGTTTTTCTAACGCTGTCTTTAACAAGTCGGGGTTCATATTCCAAGAAGTGCGATCGCTATCGATGAAAACTGGTTCCGCACCCAAATACCGAATCGGATTAGCACTCGCGGCAAAAGTCAAGGTTGAGCAAAATACTTCGTCTCCTGCTTCCACACCCATAAGTATCAGCGCTAAATGAATCGCTGCTGTCCCCGAACTTACCGCAGCTGCGTGAGTAGCACCTGTTACATGACAAAATTCTTGCTCGAAAGCTTCTATATGAGGTCCCACCGGAGCAATCCAATTAGTGTCAAAAGCTTCTTTAACAAATGCTAATTCTTCATTCCCCATATGTGGAGTTGACAGTAAAATCGGTTTAGACATAAACATAAATAATTAATAATTAATAATTTTTCGTGGGTGAGTAATTATGATTATCTGAGAAGATAGTTATCAGATTCACAAAATTGCTTTAACAGAAGGTAATAACCCTAGGTAAATTAGTTGGAATGACTATATTTTAAGGTAAAAGTCATTCCTGTATTCATAAAGAATTCGTATTCATTTATGTAATTTTGAAATCAAGAGATACAAACCCCTAAATTTATTCGTGGTAATTTATTTTTACTTTTACTTTGACTTTGACTTTGACCTTTGACTTTTACTTTGACTTTTACTTTGACTTTGACCTTTGACCTTTGACCTTTGACCTTTGACCTTTGACCTTTGACCTTTGACCTTTGACCTTTGACCTTTGACCTTTGACCT
>JBHJOU010000651.1:0-2311 GCA_050329355.1 Rivularia sp. (in: cyanobacteria) | reverse complement strand
AAGCTAACATCTCCATTAGAGCTAATAATTCCATTTAAACTTAATGCAGGTTGGCTAAAACTTCCAGAACCAGCAGAGAAATTACCACCACTGGAAATACGAGCATTACCAATAATATTATTATCACTAATTAAGCTAAAATTGCCACCACTACGCAGAATCGATTCTGGTTTTTCAAATGCAGTAATTTCTATACCTCCATTACCTGCTATGGTAATATTTTCTTTAGCTTCGGTAATAAAAGGGTTACCTGAATCCCCACTAGTTTCTGATAGCTTAACTTGGTTTGGCGTTTGTAATTCAATATTTCTTGTTGAAGATAATTCTGTACCCAGTACAGTTAAATTTCCTGACACTGATTCTAATTTTATATCTCCATCCGCTTGTAATTGACTATCTTGAATTAGAAAGTTATTTTGAGAGGTTAATTTCAAATCTCCATTTTCTGACTTGAAATCAACTCCATCTAAAGTCAAACTTCCCTGTGCTTCTATATCTAAATTTCTACGAGCCAAAATTGAAGGAGAAAGACTAGTAGTCCTTCTTATCGTAATATTATCCGCTTCCAGTTTGACATTTCTTGAATCAATTTGATTGAAATTCTCAATAATTAGGTTTTGTGCTTTCACAGAAATATCTTCATCTGCATTTATGAAAAATCTAAAATTTAAATCGCTTCCGGGTGCTTTTATATTTATATTATTTGCTCTGCCAACATTAAAACTAGATACATTTAGCTCTGCAAGTTCAATATCTCTTCCACGGATGTCTAAAGTACCTAAAGGTTCACTACTACCTAAAGAGCCTAATATTTTCACATCACCCGACATTGTATTCTCATTATCTGAACCAAATGCTCTTGCATTGAGATTTAAACTCTGTACCCCAGAAAAAGAATCACTATCAACTGTATTATTAAATATAATATTACCTGCTCTTTCTCCCGGTTTTGCACTGTCAATAGAAGTAGTTCTTCTTCCAAAAATATCAAATTTTCTACTATCCAAATTAACAGAACCATTAAAAGTGATATCACCACCATTAGAAGTAATTAATTTATCGATATCAGATGGCTGTTCTAAGTTAATGAGAGGAGATGATAAATTAACATTGCCACCGTTGGATATGAGAGGAGCATTAACATTAATATCTGTAGTTGAGGCATTTAAATTTATATCACCACCATTTAACTTAATTGGTGCAAATACTTCAATTTTGCGTCCAGTTAAAGTTAAGTTAGAAGTTCTAGAATTACTACTAGCATCTATTTCTTTCTCTACTCGAATCAAATTTTGTGCGCCAATCGAAACGTCTGTACTATTTAAAACATTTACAACTCTATCCGCAGAAATAAAGAAATCAAAACTAAATATATTAGCATTAATTATTCCCTGATTATCTCCAGTATCACGAAGTCTTGCATTGTCTGTAGTATCATCACCAATAAATACATCATCAGGATCTAATAACAACTCACCACCCTTACCAAAACTTGCTCCTGCATCAACAAAACCATCAAATACTAAATTTTCTTTCCCCGAAACCTCTACAAATCCCCCATCACCAGATACTTTCCCACCACGAGCGCTAATTGTCCCATAAAAACCCGTATTCTGATCAGCCCAAGCAATTACTTTACCCCCGTTACCCCTATCCTCAGCATCTGCTTTCACCACGGAATCTTGACTAATAAAAGTCCTTTGGGCATTTGGTACAGTTCCCTCTCCTTTATAATCACCACCGATTAGTACAGTACCACCGCCATTTTTACCACTAGCATTAATATTTGCGCTGACAACTCCTACTTTTTCACCCAGAATATTAACTTTACCGCCAACATTTCCAGAAGTATCTATCTTGTTAGAAACGATATTTGTCCCCGCATCGTGAGGAATTTCTACACCAGAACCAGTTAATTTAACAATACCATTTTCTACCGTTACTCCGGTAGCACTATTGAGATTACCACCTGTTAATAACTGTGGTAAAGATAGAGGATTAAAGCTAACTGGATTTAAATTATTCGCAGTTGAAGTTGGTAAACCTAAACTTAATAAACTTCCTTCTTGAGTTATTCGTACTAATTTTTGATCAGGTATTGCAGCAACGGTAATATTACCTCCTTCACTGGAAAGAGTTCCAGTATTAATTACTGTTCCTCCTAATAAGTTTAAAGTTTGTCCTTTCCCTACACTTAAATTCCCAGCATTAAAAATCGCCCCCGGTTGACTCATGGTAAATGCAAATGTATTCGGTTCCCCAATTAATTCAGCGTAATTATTCGCACCAAACCCATTAAACCATTTATCAC
>JBHJOU010000314.1:0-8065 GCA_050329355.1 Rivularia sp. (in: cyanobacteria) | reverse complement strand
ATGCGGTAGCGGTTGGATTTGAAGCTGCGGCGAAATATTTGCCCAAAAACAAAACTATCTATACTAGTACTCCAGTACGTTCTGCATTTTTAGATCCGGGAATTGCAGCATCATTAGATTTACCAATTCCTGAAGATGTACCTGTAATTGTAGTTTTTGGTGGTTCTCAAGGGGCAGTTTCAGTAAACAAATTAGTCCGTGAAAGCGCTCCAGCATGGTTTGATGTGGGTGCTTATGTAGTGCATTTAACGGGTGATAATGACCCAGAAGCGGATACTTTAAAGCATTCCCAATACATTTCGATGCCATTTTACAATAATATGGCAGCGCTGTTACACAGAGCAAATTTAGCTATCAGTCGCTCTGGTGCTGGGAGTGTCACAGAATTAGCTGTATGTGGTACTCCAGCGATTTTGATTCCTTATCCTTATGCAGCAGAAGACCATCAAACCTACAACGCTCAAGTATATACAACAGCGGGAGCGGGAATATTATTTCAACAGAAAGAATTAACCACACAGAAGTTGCAAAATCAAGTATTGGAATTATTGCAGTCTCCTGAAAAATTGCAGCAAATGAGCGCAAAAGCCAAAACGGTTGCAGTTCCCGAAAGTGCTGAGAAATTAGCACAATTAGTAAGAGAAGTTGTAGAAAGGTAGAGAGTGAATTTTAAATTAAATTAAAGTGAATTCATGGGGTAGGCTTTGGGGCTTGCCCTATATTTTTATCAAGACGCACCTTAATCCGTTTTATAATTGATTCTTTGTGAACTGAAATTTATTGATGAACTACATAGATAAAATCAATCATATTTTGAAACCCGCACCATTACAAAGTCCATTAGTAGTAGACTTATTTGCTGGTTGTGGTGGTTTATCCTTGGGATTTGAAGCACAAGGATTTGCAACACATGGCTTTGAAATGGATAGCGATTCTGGCGCTACGTACAATAAAAATTTAAAAGGAGAATGTACTCAAGTTGTTCTTACAAATGAAACACAATTACCATCATGTGATGTATTAATAGGTGGTGTTCCTTGTCAGCCTTTTAGTGTCGGAGGTAAGCAAAAAGGTTTACAAGATTCGCGAGATGGTTTTCCAATATTTATAAACGCGGTTAAAAAGCTAAATCCGCAAATATGGTTATTTGAAAATGTCCGGGGCTTACTTTATAGAAATAAATGGTATTTTGACGAAATTATTCAATCGTTGCAACATTTAGACTACATAGTTGAGTATAAATTATTAAATGCAGTTAATTTTGGCGTTCCTCAAAATAGAGAACGTTTAATAGTAGTAGGTCATCATGGAAAGTTTAAATTTCCACATATATTAGAAAGAAGAATAACAGCAGGTGAAGCATTAGGAGAATTTGCATTTACAACTCCTCCAGAATCTAAATTTCTCACTCAGAGTATGGATAAATATGTTGCAAAATATGAAAAAGCATCCGCTTGTAAAAATCCTCGCGACTTGCATTTGAATAAACCAGCAAGAACATTAACCTGTAGGAACTTGGCTGGTGCGACTGGTGATATGCACAGAATAAAACTTCCTGACGGTAGACGAAGACGTTTATTATTAGAAGAAGCTGCTCGTTTACAAAGCTTTCCCGACTGGTTTAAATTTGTTGGTACTACAACAAGCTGTTTTAATCAAATCGGTAATGCAGTTTCACCATTATTTGCTTTTCATTTGGCAGGAAGTATTAGAGAATATCTAGAATCGGATTGTAGATTTTCATCCCAAGAAACAGAGCAATATCAAGCGCCAATACAGTTATTATTACCGCTTTAGCTGTTTTTATGTCAAAATTACCGCTATATATTTCCAAATCCAAGAAAAGAAATAATCTGCAACAGCTAATTAATGAAGCATTGTATATTCTGGATAAGCTTGGTATACCTTTAGAAGGAATTTCGCTCAGACGTAGGGAGAGAATAGGAATGGCTTTTTTAGCTGTTTCTAATGTTAAACAAAGTGGTGATTGGAACAAGATTGATGACTCTCATGCTTTGAGGACAAGAGATATTATCAGATATTGGAATAATCATTTTGATGAAAATATTTCTGACAGTTCATATGACGATATACGTCGAAAAGATTTAAAGCTTATTGTTTTAGCAAAAATAATTAATTCTAGTTCAGCAAACAAGAACGCAGCTAGAAATGATGGTACGCGCTCCTATGCTTTAAATCCAGAATATATTGATTTAATCAAAAAATTTGGCGATTTGAACTGGGAAAAAGAAGTTGAGAATTTTTTGTCAACTAGAGAGACATTAGAAGAACAATTATCTGAAACAAGAGATATAGAAATAATTCCCGTTATATTACCATCGGGACAAACTTTAGAATTTAGCCCTGGAAAGCATAACGAACTACAAAAAGCAATTATAGAATCATTTTTACCGCGTTATGGGTATGAAGCAGAACTATTATATGTTGGTGATACTTCTAACAAATTTCTTTTTTTAGAATCAGAACGTCTACAAAATTTGAGATTTTTTGAATTATCGCATGGTGAATTACCCGATATAGCTGCTTATTCGCAACAGAGAAATTGGCTATACTTAATAGAAGCCGTTCACAGTTCGGGTGCCATTACTCCTGTACGTCTTTTAGAATTGAAAAGATTAACCGAAGAATGTGAAGCTGATATTATTTTCATTACAGCTTTTTTAAACCGCAAAACATTTCGACAGTTTGCACCAGATATAGCATGGAAAACAGAAGTTTGGATTGCACAATCACCAGAACATCTAATTCATTTTAATGGTGAAAAGTTTTTAGGTCCTTATTCTCCGAAAGATTCTATATAATATTTAGACTAATTATTACTAAAAAATATGACTTCACAAAAACCTATCAACGTATGGCAATATAAACCTTGGTGGTGTCAACCTTGGTCTATATTACTCACCGGAACAACGTTAATTACAGTCAGCTGGTTATTATTTCACAAAGTTTGGTTAACTATTTTAATATCTATTCCTTTATTAACGTGGATGGGATTTTTTCTATTAATATATCCCAAAGTTTTTATGAAAATGATCGCGGAAGAGGGAATAGGGAATAGGGAATAGGTAATAGATGAGGAGATGCTAAGTAATAACTCCTAACTCCTAACTCCTAACTCCTAACTCCTAACTCAATTTACTGTTTATTTTCTAACGAACGATAAGCAAAACGCATCGATTGCAACATTCGTTCTCGCTTTTTGCGAGCAATTGCTTGTAAATCGATGGTTTTATCGGTTTCGTCAACAATTTCACCAGTGATTACTTCCAATACATCTTCCAAAGTAATTACACCAGAAACATTACCGTATTCATCGACTACTACCGCTAAATGTTCCCGTGCTTCTAAAAAGTTTCTCATCAATCGATCCGCACGAATTGTTTCCGGTACAAACCTGACTTTTCGTGTCAAAGTTGCAATTTTTTGAGTGTTCCTTCCTTCGATCATTGCTGTCAGCAAATTCTGTTTTAATGCAACACCAATTACTTCATCAATTGTCTCATTAATCACAATTATTCGCGTATGCTGTGAAGCGATAATATCAGTTTTAACTTCAGCAAGAGTCAAATTACCGCGTAAATATGTGAGGATTGTTCGGGGTGTCATCAAATCTGCTGCTGTCAGTTCATTTAACTGAAACACCCGTTGAATCATCTGCGCTTCATCCGGTTCAATTATTCCTTCTTGGTGAGCAATATCCGCCAACAACATAATTTCTGCTTTATTAGTTGTTGGTTGCTTTTTACCTCTAGTAAAAGGTGCCGTAATATTTTCTAGCACCCAGACTAAAGGTGTAAATATAAAAGTTAATGCAGCGATAGGAATAGCTATGAGTAATGCAATTGGTTCTGCAAAACGTTCGCCAATGGTTTTGGGGACAATTTCTGCAAAAATGATAATCAGAAATGTCAACACTCCAGAAAATATCCCTAACCAAGTATCTCCTAATACTGTTCTAGCAATATTTCCTGTAATAATACTACCAACAATATTGAAAATATTATTCATGATTACAATAGTCGCAATCGGTCGATTCATGTTTTCGCGAATTGCCAAAAGCGCTATTGCTGATGGGTTTTTAGATTGTGCTAGCTGTCTAACTTTCAGCGTCGAAACTGAGAATAAAGCCGCTTCCATTCCAGAGCAGAGGGCTGAACCTGAAATTACAAAAATAACAACGATTAGGAGCTGTAACATCATATTTCCCAGCTATGGGAAGAATAGTTGAGGTTAATGTTTGTTAAACGAAGAACTACAAGCGATGTTGTAGCTAATACAACCTCACCTATCTTAAACCCACGCAAGCAAGATATGCTTGTCAGAAAATTATCTGCCAGCCCATAAACCTTGGCAACCATTTTAATTCACCACCTGACTACCGTGACTACGTGGATCTTCATTGCTACCCGTTGTGGCTTCGGTTGTAGAAAATTGCGAAACTCGACCATTAGCTTGAATATAAGGTAAAGGAGAACCCGCAATCAAGGCTTCTAGGTTACTTCCCATTATTGTACGGGGTTGGTCGCCTATAGTTTCTGCTTTGGTTTGAGCATTTTTATCTAAAAACACAAAATGCGGAATCCCATCTACCCGATATTGCAGCATTTCTGGTAGCCACTTAGTGTTATCTACATTCAACATCACAAAATTTATTTTATCGGCATATTCTATTTCCAGTGTGGCAATATCCGGTGCCATCTTTTGGCAGACAGTACACCAATTAGCGTAAAATTCTATTAAGGTTGGTTTTCCATTGCTGATCGCAACTTCCAAGGGTGTGGAATTTTGATCTAACTCACTTAAAGAAACCGAGCTATTTTCGCTTTGCAGTCCTAAAAACAACGCTACGGACAAAATTACAGCTACCATTACAATCAAAAAATTTCGGAGTCGCACTCCAAAACTGGATTCTGGCTTTTCTTGGGAATCTAAGGACGAATCCTTACTCATAATCAAGGTTTATAAAAACTTAATAAATCATTTCATCCACCAGTTTAACGCTCTACTTCCATTTATTAGACTTGTTTCAAAAATAAAAACATTAGGCGGGAATAGGGTTAAGGGGAATAGGGTTGGGGGGAATGGGCAAAAAGGAGAATTTCGGTAAAAATTTAATCTAAAATCTAAAATCTAAAATCCAAAATGAAAAAACGAGTTACCATTACCTTTCCTAAGCGTACAGTTCAAATGCCTGTTACCTACCGACTGGCGAAGGATTTTAATGTTGCTGCCAATATTATCCGCGCTGCTGTTGCCCCCAATCAAATTGGTAAACTAGTTGTGGAATTATCTGGAGATATTGACCAATTGGATGCAGCCATAGAATGGATGCGAAACCAGAGTATCACTGTTTCCCATAGTTTAGGAGAAATTGTCATTGATGAACAAGCCTGTGTTCATTGCGGATTGTGTACTGGAGTTTGTCCGACACAAGCACTTACTCTTAATCCCCAAAGCTTTAAGCTCAACTTTACTCGTTCTCGCTGTATTGTTTGCGAACAGTGTATTCCTACTTGTCCGGTTAATGCCATTTCGACCAATTTATAATTGATAATTAGGTAGCTGTTGAAATCGAAAAAATACATACTCAGAAAAGCTTTTGTTAATCCTTTCCACCCCTTTGCTTAATCCTCTGCGCCACTTTGCGTTTAATTTGCCTAATAAAGCAAAATCAAACATTTGACATACTGTAAATCAGAATAGTATTGAAATACATCACGGTCACAAAACTTTAATATTAATAGTTTAATTATTTCATCAAAAATATTATCAAGTAATCTTTCTTAAGAGTGAGATTCAATAAAAAAATATCAAGGGTGATAGATATACTTAAAAGCAATGCTAGCATTCAATAATGCTCCAAGCTCAAAACATTACTATTATCCTTTGAATTATTATGACATTAGCTACAAAACCTACAGTAGGAACTTTAGCTGACTACACTTACAGTGCCATTGAAAAACACTTTA
Organism: Rivularia sp. (in: cyanobacteria); assembly: GCA_050329355.1. Lineage (GTDB taxonomy): Bacteria > Cyanobacteriota > Cyanobacteriia > Cyanobacteriales > Nostocaceae > Rivularia. The sequence continues at coordinate 2,075 of JBHJOU010000314.1, read as the reverse complement.
AGAAAATTTGGAAATGGGAGAAATCCGTAAAAAATGACGAAGATGTGGAAGCTTTACACCAAATGCGAGTCGGTATGCGTCGTTTACGTACTACTGTAACTAGGTTTAATTCTATCGTTAATTTCCCTAAATCCGCGAACGATAAAAACATTGGTAAAATTGCCCGCTGTCTTGGTTCGTTAAGAGATTTAGATGTGTTAAAAGAAACTTTAAAAACTACATATCAACCACAATTACCCAAAAAAGAAAAGGTAATTTTAGATGATGTTATTGACACATTGGATAAACAACGTGCAGATGCAGCAATCGATGTCAAAACATTATTTAAAAGCGAACGTTACAAATCTTTGAAAACCGGATTAAAAGAATGGTTGGAAAAACCAAGTTATCAACCATTAGCAAGTTTAACACTTGAACAAGCTTTACCGGATTTACTTTTACCGGGAGTTAGTTACTTTTTTCTACATCCGGGTTGGTTAATTGGAACTCAAGTAGAAGGCAATAGAGTTGTGATTTCTAGAGATTTTGATCAGAAAAAAGTAGATAAACAATTGTTAACAAAAGGAGAAGACCTACACGATTTACGTAAATCTGGGAAAAAGCTGCGCTATCAGATGGAATTGTTTACCGATTTATATGGTCAAGAATACGCAAATCATCTCGAACAAGTCAAAAATATTCAAGAAGTTCTGGGTTCTATGCAAGATAGCGTTGTTTTAGATGAATGGTTACAAGATGTGTTAGAATCTAAAATTAGTAAGGAACTTCCGACTCTAGCAAGTGTACTTACCAAAAATCGTTACGATTTATGGCAACAATGGCAATGTTTACAGGAACAATATCTCAAACTTGAGACAAGACTTGAATTTCACTTGATAATTCTTAACCCTGATGTGAAACGGGCATGGAGAGATAGGGAAGCAACAGCACAAACTGAAGAAAAAATTTTGATAGATAATAATTGATTGGCTCTACATCATCTGACAGTTATCGGGGTGGATTTCCATCCCAGTTCACCTTTAATGAAATAAAAGTAATTAAAACCCGCTCCTAGTGATGGAACGGGGTTTTTAAATATTATTAATTTAACTTGCAAAAAGGGCGACCGATGGGACTCGAACCCACGAATGGAGATACCACAAACCTCTGCCTTAACCACTTGGCTACGATCGCCATGTTTATTTTTTTTATCTTCTTCAATACTATAACAAATTTAGAATGAATTGATCAAGCTTTTTTTTGGAACGGACTCAGATAATCTAGAGTCTAATAGTCAAATAGTTAATTATTATATCAGGAGAGAATGAAAATTGTAAGTATTGTTACATATGCTGGAGTCGCTGCACTAATCGCATTAGGTGTAGTAATGGCAAGTACAAATCCATCACGAACCGAGTATGAAGAATACGCGGCTCAGCGGTTAAATGAGTATATAAAAGAAGAAGGCTGTAGTAAAACTCCGAAGCTATTAGATAATTTAATCAAATTCAACTGTGCAAAGTTGATCGATTCATTGAATCCGCAAATTAAGCAGATAATTAATGCATCTACCCAACAACATGATTATTTACTATTTAGCGTTTACGAGACAGATTTGCAAATAAACTCTCTTATACCTTCATATAAATTTGAGACTGTAGGGGCTTTGGATAATTTCTTTACTTATAAAGCGGAAAAAGAATAATTGTCAATGCTTGTTAATTTGTAGATTTGCAATGCAAAATCCAGAGGAGACGTAAAATTTTACGTCTCTACATTATTTAATCGCAATAATTCCCCAAACCGTTGATTAAAACCAGCAATTCCCTGCAAACCACCCGTGTGAATTACCACAATCGTACTACCATCTTCAAATCTACCTTTTTTGATTTCATCCCATACGCCATAAAATAGTTTTCCAGTATAAATAGGGTCAATTTTGATACGAAATTTTTCGTAAAAACCGTTAATAAAATCTATTAATTGATGATTCCATTTTGTATAACCACCAAAATGATAATTGCTGACTAACTGCCAATTTTCATACTTTTTTCCCACACATTCCCATATCAAACGATTAATTTCATCCTTAAGAA
>JBHJOU010000782.1:0-7240 GCA_050329355.1 Rivularia sp. (in: cyanobacteria) | reverse complement strand
TGTCGCGATTCGTGGGAAATACATTTCTGGGTGGTAATAAATCCAAAATTCAAAATCTAAAATCCAAAATCGATATGCGTGCTTTATTATCTGGGTATTACGGTCAAGGAAATGGTGGTGATGAGGCTTTGTTAGCAACGCTTTTACAAATGCTTCCTGAGTCGGTTACTCCTGTGGTTCTTTCTGGCAATCCGGAAGAAACTCAACGGCGTTACAATGTGGAAGCTTGTGAACGTAAGAGTTTTAATGCGGTGATGCAGGCTTTACGTTCTTGCGATGCTTTTATTTGGGGTGGTGGCAGTTTAATTCAAGATGCAACTAGCGCTATTAGCCCATTTTATTATACTGGTTTGATGACGATCGCCCAAAAAAGAGGCATGAAAACTGTGGCTTGGGCGCAAGGAATTGGTCCTTTGAAACGTAATGCTACTCGCTGGTTAGCGCGTCAGAATTTTGCTGGCTGTACGGGGGTTAGCGTTCGCGATCGCGTTTCTGCTAGTTTACTTCAGGAATGGGATATCCCCCATATTCTCGCACCTGACCCGGTTTGGGCGCTGGAATCTCAGTCTACACCGGGTATTTGGGATACTCCCGCACCAAGGGTTGCTGTTACCTTACGCGCTCATCCACAACTTACACCAGCGCGAATAGATAATTTGACTAAGGCTTTAGTAGATTTTCAAAAAGCAACGCAATCTTTTATTATACTAATACCATTTCAAAAAAGCAAGGATTTAAGTATAGCTCAAGCAATTGAAGCAGCACTTAAAGATGTCAGTAAGATTATTACCCTAGAAGAACCAACTATATTAAAAGGAATATATCGCGGTGTGGAAATGGCGATTGGAATGCGGTTGCACAGTTTGATTATGGCAGCAAGTGAAGGTTGTCGCTGTTTTGCGCTGAGTTATGATCCCAAAATCAATCGGTTGATGGAAGAATTAGAAATGCCGGGATGGGATATCAGCGAATTACCCGAAGATGCGAATGTAATCAGTACAAATTGGATTGAGCATTTCGCAAATGGACAAGCGCTTTCGGACGATAGAATTAAATTTCTCACCGATAGGGCTTTGATACATCGAGAAGTTTTGCTGCAAGCGTTAATCTAAATTACCCACCAAAGGAGATACGGATCTACAACCGATAGTTTTACTGAAGATGTTTTGTCATAACACCGGATATACTCGTGTTTTGCGGGTAGCTCCGGATATGAAATCTCTGGGTAAATCGAAATGTAGATTCACAAAACTTTGCCGTGGAAAGTTAGACGTAAAATTTTACGTTTTTACAAAAGTTTATCAGTTTGCACTTTACAGAAAATTTTCATGATTAAGCCAAAAATTAAACGCAAAATGCCCTATTGCATTCAATGTCGCTTTTACGAGGGTAATATTATTGTTTGTAAAATGTTTCCTCATGGTCCAGAAAATAATTCATGTCCTTATTATGCGCCAGACCCGGATGTTTCTTTAGACCAAAATCGCAGCACTAAATATTAATTATTAACTACAATTATTAATTAAGAAAATTTTATCAAATTAATTAACACGTTATTTTTAAGTAAATTATCAATACAAATACAAATCCATAGAAATTTGAGGAGACGGACTGTATTACCAACGCCTCCTCTGCCCTTCGGTGCTTGGTACCAATCAGTGATTATTGCGATGAACCTGGTCTGAGTCTCTCGCGCCAAGAAGGTGATGAACCCGACGACGAACTAGGAGCAGATTGTTTTTTGGTAGCAGGTGCGGAAGGCTGCTTAGACTTTGCTGGTGATGAGGAACGCTGTCTCTGGGGAGGCGATGATGAACGGTTTCTAGGAGAAGAATTTGGTTGGGTGCTTCTTCTGCGCCGTTGACTGCGAGATGAATTAGAAGATGAATTAGAAGATGAACCAGAAGATGAATTTGAATTGACGCTGCGACGACGGCGTGTCGGAGTAGTTGATTGCTCTTGGGTTTGAGAAGTACTTGTTGTTGTTGTTCTTCTTCTACGAGGAGTTCTTGTACTTCTGGTTGGACTATTGCGATTGCTTTCGGAATTAGTAGTAGTAGTTCTTCTTCTGCTAGTACTTCTGCGCCGTGAAGAACTTCTACTAGTTGTATTTTCGGAATCTTGGTTGGTAGAGTCGTCTTCTGTTTGAGGAATCGTCTTGGTGACTAATCTTCTGGGTTTAATTGGCTGTGCTTTGATACTACCTTTCCTTGCGGTTAATTTGGGTCGTTCGGGAAACTTCTCAACGGGCATTCCATCAGTGGCTTCCTTCATAAATTGCCGCCAAGTGTAAGCAGCGGTGGTACTGTCGCCGTAGGTGGGTTGGTTATTGTCGTTACCCAGCCATACACCCGTTACTAATTGAGGAATAAAGCCGATAAACCACAAGTCTCTAGCTTCATCGGTGGTGCCTGTTTTACCTGCAACTGGACGACCGATTTGGGCGCGGGTAGCTGTTCCGGATGTGACTACGTTTTGTAGCATCCAGGTTGTAATCGCGGCGCTATCTGCATCTAATGCTGGTTTTCCTTTAAAATCTGATGACCAAACCACTTCACTGTTACGGTTGAGAACACGGGTAATCGCGTGGGGTTCTATGTGCATTCCTTTGTTCGCAAAGGTACCGTAAGCGCTGGTTAATTCTAGTAAATTTACTTCATTAGAACCCAGAGCCATGGAAATAACGGGCTTGATTTGGGATTTTATGCCCATCTTGTGAGCTAGATCGATAGTTGGTTGATATCCTACTTTCATTAATACTCTCACCGCGACAATATTAATTGACTTAGTAAGAGCATCTCTCATACTTATCCAGCCCCGGAAGCCTTCATCGTAGTTTTTTGGCTCGTAACCATCAATTACGATTGGTGAATCCAAATAACCGTCAAGGGGATTATTTCCGGCTGCTACTGCTGCTGCGTAAACAAATCCTTTGAATGTAGAACCTGGTTGTCTTTGGGCTTGGGTAACGCGATTAAATTTGTTTTGACCAAAATCTTTTCCTCCAACCATGGCTTTAATCTCGCCGTTGCGAGGATCTATAGCAACCATTGCTGCTTGTTTAAATCGCTGCCAGCGTCCTTCATTTTGCAAGGTTTTATCTACTGCTGCTTCTGCTTTTTTCTGCCAAGTAGGATTAAGAGTAGTTTCTACTACTAATCCTCCCCCTTCTAAAACATCTTTTTCAATATATTTGGGCAGTTCTTTCTGAATGAAAGTAATAAAATATGGTGCTTCTATTTGCAGTCGCTTGGGTAAACTCGCTTTCACAGTTAAGGGTTCTGATGCTGCTTGTTCTTTCTCGGCAGCTGTAATAAATCCATCTTCTAACATCCGTTGTAATACTAAGTTGCGCCGTTGTTTGGCAACTTGGGGATTTTCTACGGGTGAAAAGACGTTGGGAGCGGGGGCTAAACCAGCGATTGTTGCAATTTCACCTAAACTCAAATCCGAAACTGGCTTGGAGAAATAAACCCAGGCTGCATCCGCAACACCATAAGCTCCGGAACCTAAATATACTAGATTCAAATATCTTTCTAATATCTGGTCTTTAGTTAATTCTTGTTCTAATTTCTGGGCTAAACGAACTTCTTGTAATTTGCGATTTACGGTTTTGTTACGATTTAAAAACAGAATTCGCGCTAACTGTTGAGTAATGGTACTTCCACCTTCTACCACTCCTCGCGATCGCAAATTATTCGTAACCGCCCGTAAAATTCCTTGAATGTCAATTCCACTATGTTGAGCAAATCTTCTGTCTTCGGAAGCGATAAATGCTTTTTGTAATTTATCGGGTATTTCTTCTATATTTAACTTTTCTCTTGTCGCTTCTCCTTGCTGATATAAAATCGTACCATCACCAGCTTTAATTGTCAGAGTTCGCTCTCTAGAAGCCGCGTTTAATTGCTCGCGAGAAGGCAAAGTTTTGTCTATCGACGATACACCATAACTAACAGCAATTATTCCACCGCTAACACCTAAAGTCGCCCAAACCCAATAGCGACGATAAAGCGGTTTTCCTTTACCGGGAAGTTTGTCAAATACTTTCGCTGTAACTTTTTTAGCTTTACCGAAAAATTGCTGTGTTTTTCCGCCTAAATTTGTTGGTGATGATTCTGTAGTTAATTCTGTACGCTCCGCTTCAACCCAATGAGCCGGAGGCGACAATTTTTTAGCAATCAACTGCGAATCTTCATTTTTACCAGCCCCAACTAATTCTGTTGGCAGGGCATCGTTTGTGATTGATTCTGAGTTCTTATTTACAGATTGATCTGATTGAGAACTCAGTTTGTTTTTGGTTCCATTACTCAACCTATCTGTTCGTTGCCTGAACCAAGAGGTAAACTTCGCCACGTTAGTTCCTCGCTTCGACTAATTGCAACTTAACCACCACGAAAAGCGTCTCAGATTGTTGCCCCATAACCGTGTTAGTATAATACTCTATAGAAGATGATATTTAATTATTTATATTTAAATAATAGATTCAATATCTTACAAGTTAATATTTAGATTCTTTGCAGAACTTTTGTATTTATTAATACTTTTTATCAGTAACATCAACTAATTTACCATAAGACCTGATATTTGTTTGTATTCGGGAGATATATAGTGTGCATATTAGCGCTATTGCTTTTGGTAGTAATATAGGGGATTCACGGGCAATTTTATCAGCATCTATCAAAACTTTATGTCAAATTCCAGGCATTAAGCTTAAGACAAAATCAAATTTGTACAAAACCAAAGCTGTAGGGCCACCCCAACCAGATTATTTAAACGGCTGCATCAGCGTATATGTAGATATAGAACCTTTCCAACTGTTACAAATTTTATTAGAAATTGAAAATCAATTTGGACGCGAAAGAAAAGAACATTGGGGAGCGCGGACTTTAGATTTAGATTTGTTATTATACGATGACTTAATCTTAAATACCCCGACTCTACAAATTCCCCATCCGCGAATGATACAGCGAGCTTTCGTATTAGTTCCCCTAGCAGAAATTGCTCCGGATTGGGTAGAACCAGTTAGTAAACGTGTAATAAAAGACCTTGTTCAAGATGTAGACTGTTCTGATGTATGCCTGTTTACAGGCGACTAATTTTTACGGTTATAAGTTACAACAAAGCCAATAAAAAATCAACTGTTGGCGTTGCAATTGGTACTTTCAAAAAACTAACTATGGCATTAGGCAGAGAACTACCGCAGTTATTAAAGCAGCGTTTATTGTATAAAGGACGCAAGTTTGATTTTGAAGTGAATCGCTTACGCTTACCCAACAAAGCCGAAGGAGATTGGGAATGTGTTCGTCATCCTGGTGGTGCTTTAGCGATTCCCGTAACCTCAGAAGGTAAATTAATCCTGTTGCGTCAGTATCGTTTCGCAGTTGGTGGAAGGCTATTAGAATTTCCCGCAGGTACGGTAGAAGATTCGGAAACTCCTTTCGATACAATCAAGCGAGAGATAGAGGAAGAAACGGGTTATCGTGCTAATAAATGGCAAAAATTAGGAGAATTTTTCCTGGCACCGGGATATTCTGATGAGATTATTTACGCATATCTAGCGGAGGATTTAGAAAAATTAGAAGTACCGCCAAAATTAGATGAAGATGAAGACATCGAAGTTTTGTTTTTCACTCCCGCAGAATTAGAGAAAGCGATTTTACAAGGGGAACCAGTTGATTCTAAATCGATTTCCAGCTTTATGTTAGCTCGTCCATATTTGAACTAACGTGAGTACCCTTACATTTATATAGAAGTCGGGTTTTTCCAGCAAATATCCCTAACATCACTTTCATAGTCATAAAAACCCGACTTCTTACCCAACTAATCACAGAAGTCGGGTTTTTACAATCTTCTATCCCTAAGATTACTTTCACAGTCATAAAAACCCGACTTCTTTCCCAATTGAAACGGCTCCATATCCTGATTAATCTCACCTTTTCGCGCACAAGTTTTTCAACTGTCTTTAAGTAAATACTCTCGTATTTGTTCAGATGCCAAAGTAAAAGCTATTTTTTCGACATCTGTTTTTGCTCCCCAGAATATTGCTTGTTTTCCTTTGACTCCTTCTACAGGACGGCTAAATTTGATAGGATTAGCTAATTGATAAGCATAATCTCCTGAAAAACCAACACAACTAATAATTTTGACTGCGCCAATAATCGCACCACGTTTGACTTTTGTCGGCTCGATGCCATAATCAGCAAAATAATCGTCACTTTGTTTGGATTGAGAAGCGTGGATTAAAATCCATCCTCTACGATTTGTCGGTTGTGTTCGATATTCATCTTTTTTGATTCCTAAACATATAGCATAGGCATGAGGAGCATGGATGCTGATAGCTTTTAGCTTTGGCGGATAATTTATTTCAATACTCATCAGTTATAAAAATCATCAAAATCATCAAAATCAAGCGCTACTAATATAGGCGCGTTTTGATGATTTTTATAAAATCTAAGTAAAAATCACTATATATTCAGTAAAAACCAAAATACGGGAGACGTTGCAGGTAATTAAGTTTTTCGAGTAGAATTTCTCCGCTTCATTCCTTGTTTAGCTCTATCTATTTCGGGTACTCTCATGGAGTTTTCATCTGGAAGGATACGAGAACCGTATTTACTCGCATAAACTTGGGTAAACTCGGCACCAAAAAAGATGATTTGAGCCGCGTAGTTGATCCAAGCTAAAACTACTATCAACGAACCCGCAGCACCATAAGCCGAACCAAAACTACCGTTACCTAAATATATACCCAGCAACGATTTGCCAATTACAAATAATAATGAAGTGATAGCCGCACCAATCCAAACATCATTCCAAGCAATTTTGGCATCTGGCATGACTTTGTAAATTAAAGCAAATAACATGGTAATAACTACAAAAGAAATCACAAAGTTAGCAATTTGCCATAAAAAATCAAACCCCGGAATTAATCCGCTAAAGTAGTTAACCATCGCAGCTAAACCAGCATTAACAATCAGCGATACTAATAATAAAAAGCCTACACCCCCAACCATTGCAAAAGATAAAAAACGTTTGCGGAGGTTTTGCCAAATACTTCTTCCTGGTTTTGGTTGCACTTCCCAAATTGTGTTGAGTGCATCTTGAATTTGAGCAAAAACGTTGCTCGCACCGAATAATAAAACACCAATACTGATAATTGAAGCGATATTCCGTGTATCTGGTTTTTGAGCATTTTGCAGCGCTGTTTGTATTACCTCTGCACCATCTCTACCCACCAAAC
>JBHJOU010001003.1:0-10661 GCA_050329355.1 Rivularia sp. (in: cyanobacteria) | reverse complement strand
CTATTGGCTGCTAATCCGACAAAGAAAGAGAAAACTGTTAAAGATATGGCATTTGTAGTTAAAATAATTCCAATTACCGCACTTGAAGCACCTAATTTATTTTCAGCCATCACCGGAGTAAAGGTATAAAATGCTCCAAACTCTACCATAAACAAAGTAATTACCGCAAAAAATAAGGCTAAAACATCACGATTTTTCAAAATTTTAGTAATATTTTTGACATAATTGACCAATTGAAATTTTTGAGAATTCTTTTGTGGTTTAGGCAATTTTAGTTTTAACATGACTAATAATGCAACGGGAACAGCTAATAGTGAGAGTAGAAAAGGAAAACGCCAACTAATAGCCGCTAACATTCCTCCCAAAGCCGGATAAATAGTTGAACCAACACCAATTGCACCAGCATTCACAGCCATAGCTGCGGTGAGTTTTTTGCCAGTATATAAACTACTAATAATTGAAAGTACTAAAGATTCCAAAGAAGCAGCACCAATTCCTTGTAAAATTCTCCATTCAATTAAACTACGAAAATTTGGCGCAAAAGTACATAAAACACCACCAAGGGTAAATACTAACAGTGAAGGAATGAGAACTTGTTTAAATCCAAAACGGTCTGCTAATACTCCAAATATTGGAGTTCCCAGGGCAACAGGCATTAAAAAAGCTGCCATAATAAATCCCGTCTGTTGAGCAGATATATTTAATCCTTTCGCTATAGTAGGAAGAATTGGACTAACACTAAATAATGGTAGAATTGCTATCATCGTCATACTGACAACAATTAACAGATTTTTATCTTGAAAAATATTGTCTTTTAATTGAGTTTTATTTGCTTGAGAATTAATTTGTTTTAATGATATAGTCATCGTTCTTGATTATCCCCTTAGTAAATTTTTAGTAAATCTTGTGTATTTGTTTTACTATTAATTGTTTAGGGGAATCATCAAAAATATTATGCATTTTGTTTTTCGTAATCAGCAGAATACCAAGCAATCATTCCAGTTTTATCAAATAAACGTAAATTTGACAAATAGTACAGAAGTCGGGTTTTTCTAAGGATTTTCTGTTACTAGAAATACTTGTTCTAAAAACCCGACTTCTAACAGAAACGAAAAATCTAATTTTTATTGATGATGTAGAAAAGATGATTTTTCAGCATAAAAAACCCGATTTTTCGCAAAAAAACCGGGATTATCAACATCTTATTATTAGTGAACAATAATCAAATCTCATCACAGTTAACTGATAACTGTTAACTGATAACTGATAACTGTTAACTGATAACTGTTAACTGATAACTGTTAACTGATAACTGATAACTGTTAACTGATAACTGATAACTGTTAACTGATAACTGATAACTGTTAACTGATAACTGTTAACTGATAACTGACTGCATTTTCGGTGGATTCGTCAAAGTTACCATCAACGCTGTCTATTTCATACCCTTTTGCAGATAAATCCCGTTGTAAACGCTCCACATCAGAACCATTCATTCCAAGACTTAGGGTTTGAGGTGGCATTATTCAATACTCCTTTTTATTCATCAATTAACTTTGTGGTCTTATTGAATATCTAGGGAAAGGGTTTTTCGGTTTATGCACTATTGCAATCAAACATTTATAGCAAATTTCAGTTGAGTCCAATACAACCTCACCCCCTTCCCCTCTCCTTATGAAGGAGAGGGGTTAAGAGGGCGGGGTGAGGTAAAATTATTGCACCCAAGTGAAAACCGCTATAGTTAATGGGGATCGCAAGAGTGCAAGGGAAGCTATCGCCATTGTGAAATATCACCACGGTGGTAAGTAATCAAGCTTTGATTATTTATAACGGTTTAGTTTTATCAAATATAAACTCTATTTTTTTAGGTATTGATTCAATTCGATTTTCAGAAATATCTAGAAAAGAACATTTTGGTAATGGATAATCAAATAAATGAAGATTGAATTTATCAGATAAAGCTTCAAATACTTTCATTCCTCTAATACTATTACCTCTGGGGTCAATTAAAGGAGAAAAGACAGCAATCCCAGCACTGTCGGGAATTACACCAATTATCCCTCCAGAAACTCCGCTTTTTGCCGGAATTCCGACTCGATAAGCCCATTCGCCCGCATAATTATACATCCCACAAGTGTACATTACACTTAAAATATCTCTGACATAACAAGGTTTTATTGCTTGTTCTTTGGTTATGGGATTAACACCTCGATTTGCCAAAGTTGCAGCCATCACTGCCAAATCATGACAATTAACAACCAAAGAACATTGTTGAAAATACAGGTCGAGAATTTCTTCAATATTGTGTTCAATAATTCCAAAATTAAGTAGTAAATTAGCTAAAGCTCGATTACGATGTCCGGTAGCTCGTTCCGACATAAATACAGGAGCATTGATAAATACATCGTGACCGATATAGCGACGGAACATATCTAACATTCGATTCAGCTTTTCCGTTGCATTTGAACCTTTAATTAAACCAGCAGTAGCAATCGCTCCAGCATTAACCATCGGGTTATCTGGACGTTTAGAATTTTCATCCAAACGGATTACTGAATTGAATGGGTCTCCAGTGGGTTCTACACCAATTTTTTCCAACAACGTTTCGCGATCGCAATCGCATAATGCCATACCATAGACAAAAACTTTAGATATAGATTGAATGGTAAAATTTTCTTGACTATCTCCAATTTCAAAAATTTCTCCTTCTTTAGTCACAACGGAAATCGCAAACCAGTTTGGATTGGCTTTAGTTAGTTCGGGAATATAGCTAGCCAACGAACCCGAATTAAGATGACGATATTCTTGATAAAGAAACTTGATAAATTCTGGTAAGTCAGACATTAGATATTTTACTTAGTTGATCAACCACGTTGATTATCTTGCCATATTTCCAGAAATTATCGTATACTCCATTAATTTCAAAAATGGCTATTTACAGGATATTTTAATGTAGATAACATCTGCATCATTTGTTCGCGTCCTTCATTAAAAACTCTCGCTACAGAAGCTTTAGATTCCAATCGTTTAAAATAAGCTGTCAAATTCTGCAAATGGTCGTAATTATAAACTATCCGTAGATAAGAAAGAGTCGGAGCAGCAGCACAATCAGCTAATGTAAAATCTTTACCCACTAACCAGGTACGATTCGCTAGTTTTTCATCTAGTAAATTACAAGCTTCTTCCAATAATCTCTTGGCTTTGATAACTTCTTTTTTTCCTCGTTCCTCCAACGGACATTGACTATCTTTAAATAGTGCTTCTCTTCCACCGTTGATATATACATCTACCATACGTTCGAGCATTCGCATTTCTAAAGCCAGTTTCATCTCTTGAGGAATCAAGGGAATATTGCCATCATATCCATCAAGATATTCAATAATAATATTTGCTTCTAAAAGCACTTCCCCATCATCGGTAATTAAAGTGGGAATTTTACCAAAACGATTTATCTGTAAATATTGTGTTCTTGATTCTACATCAAACAGATTTACTTCTACAGCAGTGAAATCCAACCCTTTTTCATAAAGAGCAATTAATACACGTTGGGAATAGGATGAAGCCGGTGCGTAATAGAGTTTCATATTGATGATTTCTCCTTGCCTAAGTTTATAAAAACAACTTTAACCCGTTTAGGTAAAAGCAATATCTACACAAGTGGACTAATGAGCCATTAAATAAGCTATTTTCACTGAATATAATTTTATTTTTGTAAAGAAAATTTAAATTTTTGACAAATTCCGTCATCGGTATAGTAATATTTACTCATAGGGTGATTTGGTACTTAAAGATGATTGGAACTACAGAAGCAGCAAAATTATTAAATATTTCTCCTCGAAGATTAAGACATCTAATCGCTAAGAATAGAGTGTATGGAGCTTATAAAATTGGTAAAACTTGGGTAATGCCTGTAGTAGATGGTTTACCCAAAATAAAAACAGCATCTCATGGACCCAACTCGACCTGGAATAAAGTTAAAACTCCCGCTCAAAGCTTTATTCACATTAATCGCCAGTTAATAGGTAAGAAAATGGATGATGGTAACTTCGCACCAGTAATCAGCGTTAAATCCAGGAACAAGAATATTTATTCAAGCCGAGTTGTAATTCCGGGTCCTTGTATCATCGTTTACGAATACGAGAATCCTCAAAGTAAATGCGCTGCGAGGGTATGGATTGAAACTTATTCACTACCTATGCCTGTAAATGGTTGTACTTACGAAGAAATTATTACTAAACTTCCCAAGAAAACTGAAACCAAATCTCAAAAATCACCCAAAAAATCTTACTCTAAAGGATTTGCAAAGAAAAGCCATCGGGTAAGTGCTTAATTACAAACTACGAATTAATTTATCAGTTATCAGTCAGGTTTATATTTGGGAAAGTTTAAATAGAACACCATACGCCCCCGTGTTTACTGTATGACGCTACCGCCTCAGGAGTAAAGCTAACACTGTTCACTGAATTAATTTAGTTCTCCTCTGACTCGATCAATCATCATCTCCACATCAGCGGGTATTTGATCACCTCTCCAAGCGACGTGTCCATCTGGTCTAACCAAGACGAAAGCACGTTCGTAAAGTTTGGCAATGTCGGGATTATCTATATGATGAGTTGTTAAAGGAACTTGTTTTTGCTGACAACACAATTGTAATTTTTCAATTCCTGGATTTGAATTTGAGTTAAAACACATTAACGTAAATCCATGACCGAATAAATCTAAAGTTGATAATCCAGGTTTTAACCAAGCATGAGGAGCGCGACAACCGGGATAACTACTTTGAGTCCATTCGCGATCAGCCGGAGGCTTGATGCTTGGCGTAACGCAATCTTGGGGAGCTAACTCATCGGGAATTACAATTGGTGATTGATAACGGAAACCAAGGTGAACACCAGGAGCATCAAATTCTTTTTTGACTCCACTTGTTTCCATACCTTCCGCCATTTGTTGGCGAATTGCTGCACCTTGAGGGGAATTGCTAGCAATTTCAGGAGGAATTCCCCTTTTTTGAGTACGTTGTAAGTTAGCATTTGCGGCTTCGAGATTTTTTACAGCGATAGGACGACGTTCGATTTCGTAAGTATCAAGTAAATTTTTACCTCCCCATCCTTTGATAGTCGCAGCGAGTTTCCATCCTAAGTCAACTGCATCACCAATACCAGTATTCATCCCAAAACCGCCGGATGGGGAAAGTGTATGAGCGCAATCACCGATAAAAAAGATGCGTCCATAACGGAATTTTTCTGCAACTCGATGAGTTAAACGCCAAGGAAGATTTGAGATAACTTCTATGGGAGTATCTATAGAAATAGCTGCTTTGATTGCTGTATAAGCATCATGAATTTGACCATTTTCTTGAGGTTTTAAAATTAAGCGATATTGTCCTTTTCCATCTACAGCGCGTAAAGGTTCTTGAATTGTGGGATTTACCAAGAAGAAAACCATTGCATTTTTAGAACCGAGTTGAGATGCTAATTCCGGAGCTTGGAAAACAACACTTTGAAATACCTGAGTATCGTGATATTGAATCGCATCAACACCGCATTGTTTACGAATATTAGCACGAGCGCCATCGCTAGCTACCATATAAGAAGCGTGAATAGTTTCAGTGTTTCCACTATTTAAATTAGTCATTTTAGCTACTATTCCGTCACCGGAACAGTTAAAATCTTCTAATTGGGCAAGTAGTTTGATGCAACCTTGGGGATATTGACCGAGGTAATTAATAAATTCGGGAGCAAACCAATGTTGAGGACATACCTGTTCGGTTTCCGGAGCGTAGGAGGGTGGAGTGCGATCGCCATAGGATGGTAATTTAACGCGGAAGATTTCATGTCCTCCGACAGTAGTTACCCAAGCGACATCTAAAGTGTGGTTTTTATCCCAACCAGCATTTCTGATTTGTTGGGAAATACCCCAACGACGGCAGAATTCCATAGAACGATATCCGACAGTACTTACTTTGGGGTCGCGAACTATTCCATCTGTTTTTTCGATCAGAATGCAATCTATTCCTTGGTAACGTAATTCGGCAGCCATTGCCATACCAACTGGACCACCACCGACGATTAATACTTCTGTTGTAATGTTGTTTTTCATAGTTAAAAATTAGGTATTGTTTTGGAATGATAAAATCAGTTATCAGTTATCAGTTACCAGTCCTGACGGCGTATGGTGGGGGATTTAGACCCGCCACCAACGCATTCCCCCGGTCGGTGGGGGACTTAAACCCAGGGATAAATAGATCACTGATAACTGTTTACTGTTCACTGTTCACTGTTAAGATTACTAAATTTAGCATTTGGGGAAGCATTACAAGATAAAGCTATAGCCCAAGATATTTGTGTTTCAGAAAGAATGGTGCGTAACTATTGGCATCGATTACAACAAGTTCTTGGTATTGATAGTGAAGAACTCAAAAGTCAGGGAAAAAATATTAGAATGGTCACTTTAAATAGAGCTAGAGAAGCAGGTTTAATTGATTGATTTGAATTGGAAATATCCACTTTAATTAACATTTAAAACCATGAATAAATTTAACTCAATAAAATTACTTGTTCATAATTCTACTCGATCAGGAATTACAATATAACCAGTATTTGCATCACCTAATACTAAATTTTTCTGTTCTCCCCAATACCACCAATAAGCTGCAACATAAGCACAGATAATACTATCAAGTTTGTCTTCTGCTGCTTTGAGAGCTACACCTGTTTTGGGAATAGAAGTAATAAATAAACCGCAGAGACAAGACAGTGCGTTGCGGAGAGAAGTTGCCGGGGAGATACTCTCTCCGGCAAACTTCGGGGGGTTCCCCCCGTTGTAGCAACTGTCGCGCTGAGTACACAGAGGAGGATGAAGAGTAGGTAAAATATCGGTGATGTAATTGTACAACTTGGTCAGTTCCAGATGGCGATCGCTAATTCTGCCTTTTTTATATTTAAGGATACGTTGCAATCCAAAAAGGTTAACGATAGCGGGGTGTGGAAAAACTTCAATTTGATATCTACCAGGCTTTTGCGCTTCTATAGTTGGTGCGTGGATATAACCGCGAGATTCTAATTCTAAACCAAAATTGACCGTGCGTTCGGCGAAAGCTAAACCGAGATTAGCAGGATAACATCCAGCATGATATTTACCAAAATGTTTGTGAGTCAGTTTGTCAGGTAAACGACTTCCGGTAGCGTTGGGAATAAGAGTTGGTGCATCTACAGCAATAATTGCATTTTCCGCAGCTTTGACACAATCATCAACCCAATCGAGAATATCGACAATCCCATCTTTTCGATCTAAATCTTGTAATTCCAACTTTCCATCAATTAATTCTAAACAACATAAGCCACTTGGTTGCGATTTCCAACCCAAATCAATACCGAGAAATTTCATTTATTTGCACTTGAATAAGTAGTTGGACAAAATTAAGTTCATTCGTTGAGACAGGGAATAGGGAATAGGGAATAGGGAACATCCAATCTTGTTATGTAATTAATTCTGTCTTAGTACTTATAGAGTTATTTTCGCATTTTTCCAAATTTAGTACGAAAAATTTTCTAATGTGACATATAGTCCGTAGACTGATAGTCCACAAAAAGTCACAATCGCCATATGTATGAATCGAAAACAAAGATTCTTCGTGCTTTTGGTCATCTTGTGAGACAAAAAAGGACACAATTGGGAATTTCTCAAGAGGAACTTGGACTACGGGCAAATTTAGACCGCACCTACATATCTGGTGTGGAACGTGGAGTCAGAAATTCTTCCCTCACTGCTCTTGTAAGCCTTGCTGATGGCTTAGGTATTAGTGTTTCGGTTCTTCTTGAGAATTTAGAAATAAAAGCCGATGAATTAGAGAATGAGTAGCCAAAAATTAGTAGCAGAGATTCGAGAGAAATTCAAAAAAGACTCAAAACAATTAAAAGTTTTTAATCTGCTATCAGACAATGAATGGCATTGTCGGGAACACGAAGGAAAAGCCATTGCATCAGCTCAATATGCTGGTGGAGGTGGGATACAAGGATTAGAACGTGGGACAAATAGTCGTCCCGGTTTGGTAATTGAAACAAAAAAGGAATATTGTAATAAATGCAAACAAAAAACTACTTGGGATAGATGGACTGGGGAAATACAATCAGCAAACTCTGCTGCAAATATACCCACTTCTTTACGAGAAAAAATTCTTCAAGTTTATTCAAAAATAGATGTAATAGAACAAAGAAAAAGGGAATCTCATGAGTTAGTTATCGACCATCGTTTTCCTATGGAACGCTGGGGTCAAAACGAATCACCCCACCTCACATCTATGGACGAAGATGAAATTAAACAAAAGTTTCAATTACTCAAAAAAGATGTTTCTGGTAATCATAATCTTTTAAAATCGAGAAGTTGCGAACGCTGTATTAAAACAGGAAAAAGAGGTACGCCTTTTGGCATTAGATTTTGGTATAAAGGTGATGAAAATTGGAATTCCCAACATCAACGAGGTGCTGAAGCTGAAGAAGGCTGTATTGGTTGTGGTTGGTATGATTTTGAAACTTGGCGTAAAGCTCTTAATCAAAAGTTAGCTGAATCTGCTTGGGATAATTAACAGAATATATATTTTTAATATTAAGAGCAATATCACTTAAGTAAGGAATAAGCGCATAACCAATACACTCTGCCAATCGTGGTGGTACAGCATTTCCTATTTGCCACATAGCTTTTTTCATAGTACCTTCAAAGATAAATGAATCTGGAAATGTCTGTAATCTTGCCATTTCGCGAGCAGAAATAACACGATTAAGATAAGGGTGAATATGAGTACCACCGTGATTTTCTTTAACAGTCATACTTGGTAAACCTGGATATTGTCGCTTAAAAGCATCAGCATATTTTTTATATAAAGAACCTCCAGGTGGAACTTTAGCAATACGTTCCATATAGTCAGGTGAATGTTTAGTCCATTCATGATTTATTTCCGGTATTCTGGTATATTCCGGTAAATCACAAATAGCCGATTCAATAGGTTTATATTCTTCAGTTAATAATTGAGCCTTGGGATAAGGATTAGGCATTCCCAACCTGTTAGCAATAAATATAGCTCTTGGTCGAATTTGCGGTACACCATATGCAGCAGATTCGAGAATTGCAACAGAAACATTATTGTAACCAATTGATTTAAATGCTTCGGTAATAGAACCTCTCACTTCCCCCTTTTCAATTGTCAAAATTCCTGGGACATTTTCCATCACAACGTACCAAGGACGAATTTCTGACACAACACGAATAAATTCATAAAATAAACGATTGCGCGGGTCTTTAGGGTCGCGTTTTCCTGCAACTGAAAAACCTTGACAGGGCGGACCACCTACGACTAAATGTACTTCAGGTGAATCTATTTTTTCGAGCCATTTTAAAGGTGAAAAAGTTTCTATATCTCCGCAAAAATGATGACATTCTTGAAAATTTCTCTTATGAGTTGCCGAAGCAATCGGGCTAATTTCAACACTAGCTAATGGTTTAAATCCTGCTTGAACTAATCCTTGTGTCATTCCTCCCGCGCCGCAAAACAAATCTACAAATGTATAATCAGATGGCGGTATTGACACAGAACTGACTTCAATGAATATTTTATGTGGGTCTGATTCATTTTCTTCTAATTCGCGCTGGATACGTTCGTAACGTCCTAATTTAGGTTTTTTAGGTTTATTAATTGCAACCTGATTTTCTTGACCTGGCAAAAAAGATAATTGTTTACCTTGCATTTGTTAGTAAATATTTGCTCGTTTTTTAGCATTAATATATTATCTCCAATAATACATTAAAAATAATCTAAATAATCTAAATAATCTAAATTTTATATATAGAAAAATTTCTAAATTTACAAAAATAAAACATATATCAACAGCATATTTCTGCAAAACCATGAGAAAATATCCTCAACCCCTAGCTCACACATCATCATGTCCACCAAGATCGAAATTTTCCCATCACTACCATCCAAATCTTGGCAAGAAACGTCCACAACTCTCCACTTATGGACACAAGTAATCGGTAAAATCCGTATGTCATTAACTCCACTGATTAACCATTGGTGGAATGTAACCCTCTACGTCACATCACGAGGATTAACTACTTCTCCCATACCCTACGAAACCCGTAGCTTTCAAATAGACTTTGATTTTATCGCTCACGAACTTTGTATTTCCACCTCTGACGGACAACGTAGTGCATTCGCTTTAAAACCATTTTCCGTAGCCGAATTTTACCAAAAAACAATCCACTCCTTAGCATCCCTTGATATTAAAGTAAAAATATGGACAATGCCTCAAGAAATATCCAACCCCATCCGCTTCGAGGAAGACACCAAACACGCAGCTTATGATCCCGAATACGTACATAGATTTTGGCAAATATTAGTCCAAACTAACCGTATATTTACACAGTTTCGTTCTCGCTTCATCGGTAAAGTCAGCCCCACACACTTCTTCTGGGGAAGCTTCGATTTAGCTCTGACGCGCTTTTCCGGACGCACTGCACCCAAACCCCCCGGAGCCGCTGGAATCGCCGATTTTATCACCCACGAAGCATATTCCCATGAAGTCAGCAGTTGCGGATTTTGGTCTGGTGGAGGTGGAGTAGAGCCGTTTTTCTATTCCTATGCTTATCCCGAACCTGAAGGTTTT
>JBHJOU010000291.1:0-6305 GCA_050329355.1 Rivularia sp. (in: cyanobacteria) | reverse complement strand
TACAGCGTTTTACTGCTGATGCTTCACACGAATTACGTGCGCCGGTAGCAGCGATTTTAAGTAATGCTCAAGTTGGTTTACTTGCACCAGAAGATAATACCGAACTACCTCGTAAACGTTTGGAAAATGTTGTTGATATTAGTAAATCAATGAGCGCTTTAATCGGTAATTTATTATTTTTAGCCAGACATGAAGGAAGCTTAAATCCAAAAGATTTAGAAAGTATTGAAATAGTTGATTTGCTCAAACGCTTAGCTTCGGAATATCAATTAATTGCTCAAGAAAAAGAATTAAATTTAAATATTATCGCAGAATTACCATCTCAACCCGTAAAAATACTCGGTGATTCTGATTTATTACAGCAAGCTTTGAAAAACTTATTAGATAATGCTTTAAAATATACTTTAGCTGGCGGTACGGTAAAACTGAAATTATTTACTCAGTCTCGAAAAATATCTATTCAGGTAATTGATAGCGGTGTTGGCATTCCCCCTGAAGATTTAACACATATTTTCGAGCGATTTTATCGAGTGGACAGTTCACGCACACGCTCTTCTGGTGGTTTTGGTTTGGGATTGGCGATCGCCCAACAAATAGTCCAAGCTCACAACGGTGAAATTACTGTACAAAGTACAGTTGGAGAAGGTACCATTTTTCAAATTTGTCTACCCTTGAAAAAGGTTTAATATAGGGAATAGCGGATAGGGAATAGGTAATGGGGAATAGGGAATGGTGAGTAATGGGTAATTAATAATTCCGGTAGTCCTAACTCATAATCCAAAATCCAAAATCTAAAATCCAAAATCGAATTGACATATTCATGTCATATTTGGCTGCCACAATGAATCTATCAGGTAAAGGAACAGAGTTAGCAACCAACAGCAATAAGTATAAATGGATATCTAACTTTTTCTCCAAAACCACACACACACTGAATTCTAGTTACTAGGAATATATTCCTAGTGACTAGTTTATTTAGACTCTGGGTTGATTTTTTATTCTAATTTTTTATTGTATTTTGAAAATAATAATCTGACATATTCATGTCATATTTAGTTGTCAAAGTAAGATTAACAATAAAAATTCTTAATTATTCTTCTAACAACTTCTAACAACTAACTATTATGAGTAACAAGGTATCATTACCAAAGTCGCTAGCTTATTTATCCGTATTCTTCGCTGGAGCTGCTTTTAGTTTACCCGTTACCCAATTATTACCAACTAAAGCGATACAACAAGAGCAAAGAATTGCTCAACTACCCGGAATTACCAGTCAAGCTGTTCCGAGTAATTTTATCGCAGCAGCTGTGGAAAAAACAGGTCCTGCGGTTGTTCGTATCGATTCTACTCGTGAATCTGTAAGAGGACGTTTGTCAAGTCGTCAAGCACGGGGAGTCGGTTCTGGATTTATCATTGATTCTAATGGTACTATCCTTACTAACGCTCATGTAGTCAAAGGTGCTTCTAGAGTTAGAGTGACTTTAGCTGATGGACGCAATTTGATGGGTGAAGTAATGGGTTTGGACGACTTAACCGATGTTGCTGTAGTCAAAGTTTCTGGGAATAATTTACCGAGAGTCGAAATCGGTAACTCGGAAAATCTCAGGCCTGGTGAATGGGCGATCGCAATTGGTAATCCTCTAGGATTAGATAACACTGTAACCGCTGGTATCATCAGCGGTACAGGTCGTTCTAGTGGAGTAATTGGTGCTGCTGACAAGCGAGTTCGATTCATTCAAACTGATGCTGCAATTAACCCCGGTAATTCTGGCGGTCCTTTATTGAATCAGCGCGGTCAAGTTGTCGGTATTAATACTGCTATCATCGGTAGCGCTCAAGGATTGGGATTTGCAATACCGATCAATCAAGCCCAGCAAATAGCTAGTCAGTTGATTGCTGGTGAAAAAGTTGCCCATCCTTATTTAGGAGTTCGCATGGCAACATTAACTTCAGATTTGAAAGATGATTTAAGTCGTGAACTCGGTTTAACTTTATCTGCAAATAACGGTGTTGTCATTGTAGATGTTGCTCGCAATTCTCCCGCAGCTAGAGCAGGTTTACAACCCGGAGATGTCATTCAACAAATTGATGGTAAGTCCGTAAAAACAGCAGATGATGTTCAATTAGCAGTAGAAAAAACTACAGTTGGTGGAAACGTTCAAGTAGCAGTTAATCGCGGTGGTAGAGATTTAAATATCCGCGTTCAACCAGGACAATTCCCTGTATCTCAAAGCTAATTGTTAGTCAATTTTAGATTTAGGATTATGTCCTTGCGGACACGCTGCGCTAATGGATTTTGGAGCTTTGAGAAGTCGGGTTTTTAATATCAATATCTGTAACATTAGACAATCTTTGTAAAAACCCGACTTCTTTGATTTAAACAACATACTTAAGGAGTATTAATTATCATATGTCACGCTTAGATGCTATCGCTATGGTTAGTACCGGCATCCTTAGCAGTTTACTTACTTTATCACTAAGAACTGCACCCGCATTGGGGCAAACAGAATCAATCTCAAATGTTCATCAAGAGAGAACATTACCCGTACAAAACAATAGTAAATATCAACCTGTTGTATTTACCGCCGATGTTTCTGCCGACAATGTTGGTAATCAAATCGCTGATAATGCCACAATATTAGGGTTAACAGCAGTCGGTGCTGGTACTGCTGGTGTAATCTGGAGCTTAAATCGGCAAAATAAAGCTTTATCACCTCAAACTGCTTCTCAAAAACAGAATATCTCAATAGAACAAGCCAATCCGCAATTGAGAAAGCAATTACTCAGACTTGTAGGTGGCGATTTTAGAACAGCAAATCGATTAGTAGCTGGGATAAAACAAAACCATCCCGAAAAATCAATCAACTGGACAGTAGAAAAAGCCATTTATGATTTAGAGCGCGATCGAGATTAATTAGATTAAAGGTTAGAGGTTAAAGGTTAGAGGTTAAAGGTAAATACTAACTAAGACTAACTTTTACGAAATCATTTAAGAAGTCGATCAACGATACATTTTTCCGCTCTAATAATATAAACCGTTTCCTTGCAGAATCAGCCTTTGCTAATCGTTACTTAGCAGAGGTTTTTTATTGTTTAATTATTAGTTATTTTTCACCTTTAACCTTTAACCTTTAACCTTTAACCTTTAACCTCTAACCTCTAACCTTTAACCTTTAACCTTTAACCTTTAACCTTTAACCTTTAACCTTTAACCTTTAAAACCGTTCAATTATTCCACCACCGAGGACTTTTTCACCGTCGTACCATACAGCTGCTTGCCCAGGGGTAATGCTGAATTGGGGTTCGTCAAAGACTATTTTGACGCGGGAGTTTAAGAGGGGAATTACCGTTACAGGTACGGCTTCTGAACGATAGCGGACTTGTACTCCTGCACGAATCGGACTAGATGGTTCTTCTATTGATACCCAATTGACTCGTGCTACGTTACATTCTGGGTTAGTTGCTGTGGTTCTGTCACCGACAATTACCCGATTTGCTCCAGCATCCAAACCAATTACATATAAAGGTTGTGCAGCGGCTATTCCCAACCCTTTACGCTGTCCAATAGTGTAGTGATGCACACCGTCATGTTCTCCCAACACTTTACCCTCAATGTCTACGATATCGCCTTTTTTAGGAGCCAGATATTTGTCTAAAAAAGCACGCATGGAACCATTACTTTCCACCAAGCATAAATCTTGACTTTCTGGCTTATCGGCTGTTTGTAAATTATATTGGGCGGCAATACGACGGGTTTCTGATTTTTCTACTTCTCCCAGTGGAAACATTGAACCTGCGAGTAATTCTTGCGATAAATCATACAAAAAATATGTTTGGTCTTTATTGCGGTCAAATGCCCGTAGAAGTTCGTAACGTCCGCTGATTTCGTTGTAATTAATCCGAGCGTAATGTCCTGTAGCTATTTTGTTGCTTGCCAAATTTGCCCGTGCATATTCAAGCATCGGGCCAAATTTTACAGTTTTGTTGCACTGGGAGCAAGGTAGGGGCGTAACACCAGCGCTGTAACCACTTACCAAATAATCAACAATATTAGTTTGAAAGACATCACGAATATCAACAACGTGATGAGGAATCCCTAGCTGTTCACAGATATAAGCCGCGTCAACCATACCCTCAGAGCAACATTGACCTTTACCCTTCATCAACCAAAGGGTGAGACCAATAACTTCATAACCCTGATGGTGCAAAATGGCAGCAACGGCAGAACTGTCAACGCCACCGGAAAGACCAACTACGACTTTTTCCATATCCGTATAATAGCTTAGGCTGTTAATTCTAAGTTAGCACCTATGTAGTTAATTTGTTTTCTCAATTATTATGATTTAGACTTTTACAAAAATATAAATAACAAAAAAATATATATATTAATTTTTGATGATATAAAATCTCACCTATCATAGTCCAATACGGTTCAGTTAAGGTTGTTTATTATTGATCTGTTAAAAACCTGTTAATCGGGGGATTCTCCCCCAAACCCCCGATTGGGTGACGGCTGCGTCCCCCAAACCCCCTCCAGAAGAATTGATCTATTTTCTATTTGGTAATTGATTAACTGCAACTTTTGTCGATTATTTTTCTTAACTGAACCGTATTGTATTATAGTCCTGACTAACCTGCTAAGTCATGGGAATAATTTAAATTCTCATACATAAATTCTCATAAATTCTGATAAATTTTTAAATTCTCAACCCAATATTTAACGAGTGCTACTATGTTTAATCCAATACACCAAAATTTTATGCGACCTGCTTTAATAGCCTATTCTTTATTAGCTGGGTGTTTAACACTTGTTTCCACAGCACCAATAGAAGCTATAGCACAAATACCAGCATCTTCTACAGCACAAGCTGAATACGATTGGAATTCTCAATACAGCCAAAATTCCGAAAGTTACTTGGTTCTTGTAGATAACAGTGACCCTAGAATACTCCAACAAGTACGCCTTGTTGAACCTACTGCTTTTACAGGTACCTTTCAAGGACGTTCTGTGATTCAAGCAGGAGTCTTCAGCCGTTTAAACAATGCTCAAGAAAGAATTAGACAGTTACAAGCTTACGGTATCGGTTCCCGTATCTACAGCCAGAGTACCGGAAGAGAAATTGCTAATTCTAACAATGGTTCTTCTCCCAGAGATAATAGTACCAGGCAGCGAACTAAATATTATTATGTAGCTATTCCTGAAAAGTCTGACAAACTATTTGAAATCGAAAACCAAATTAGGCAAAGTGCAGGAGGAAATACCGTAGGAGTAGCCGTGAGAAACTCCCCTAGAGGACCTCATGTCGCAGTCGGACCTTTTGCAGGACGTTTACAAGCCGAACAGTGGAACTATTATATACGTTCTTTAGGATTAAATGACGCTAGAGTTTATTACGGAAAATGAGATGGTAAGGGACAAGGAGATGGGGAGACAAGGGGACAAGGGGACAAGGGGACAAGGGGACAAGGAGATGGGGAGACAAGGGGACAAGGGGACAAGGAGATGGGGAGACAAGGGGATGGGGAGAAATTAACTGTCAACTGTCAACTGTCAACTTCTAACTTTTATCCGATGTTTAATCAGCGAGAATTGATTTCCCAAGTCGCAGTTACCGCAGCCCAAATGCGCGATATTGAAGCGCGTATCTTTGCCGCCGGAATGCCTGTAGCTGCTTTAATGGAAAAAGTAGCAACACTTATTACCCATAGAATCGAAGAAATTCTCAAACAAGGAGACAATAGAAATATTTATTCTCCCCATCCCCTTGTCCCCCCATCCCCCCATCCCCTTGTCCCCCCCTCCCCCTATCCTTCCGTAGGAATCCTCGCAGGTCCGGGTCATAATGGTGGTGATGCTTTAGTTGTGGCTCGCGAATTACATTTTCGTGGTTATCAAGTTAGGGTTTATTGTCCTATTTCCAAACTTAAGGAATTAACTGCACAGCATTTACAATATGTCCGCAGTTTGGGTATTGCTTGTGATGATTCTGTTGAAAAGCTGCAAGATTGCGATTTTTTGATTGATGGTTTATTCGGTTTTGGCTTGGAAAGAGATATTACAGAACCGATCGCAAGTGCTATTAATCAGCTAAATCAATGGCATAAACCAGTTTTTAGTATTGATTTACCTTCTGGTTTACATACAGATACGGGAAAAGTTCTCGGAGTTGCTGTTCGCGCTACTTATACTCTGTGTCTGGGTTTGTGGAAGCTTGGATTATTACAAGACCAAGCTTTAGAATATGTCGGTAATGCTGAATTAATCGACTTTGATATTCAATATACTGATGTGCAAGCTGTATTGG
>JBHJOU010000144.1:0-2400 GCA_050329355.1 Rivularia sp. (in: cyanobacteria) | reverse complement strand
AACTCCTAACTCCTAACTCCTAACTCCTAACTCCTAACTCCTAACTCCTAACTCCTAACTCCTAACTCCTTAATGTTCGTCATCTGATTTATTTTTATTAAATTTTAGATTTGCCCAATTTTGCGGTTTTTCATCTGTTACTTTCTGTGCTGTAACATCACCCAAAGTTAATTGTTTTACTTTATTAATATCACCTTCACCAGCAGCATTTTTTAAGTCGCGTTTAAAGCGAGCATTTTTAATCGCATCTTCTTGATTTAACGAACTTGTTTCAAAACACTTTTCTAATGCATCATATATTCCCACACGCCGCGATTTTTTGCGATACTGACGTTCGGTATCTAACAGTTTCGCCATCAATTCTAAATGCATTGCGTCGTTTGAGCAGATTTCTTCTAATACAGCCCATTCATCGCTACCTAATAAACTGTAACCCGCACCGGGACGGGGGTCAATGAATTTTTCGCCTGTCACTTGTTGATAAATTTGGGGTAAACTATCATCGAATTCGTGTTTTTCTTCCAACCAAATACGTCTGATTTGACTGAGTTCCTCTAAAGTAATTAAAGTAATATCCCGCATATTTTCCGGCGCAGTTTGACGAACTTGTGTTTGGGCTGATAATACTCTTGTTAACCAATGTTCGCGCCAATATTTTGTATAAGGACCTGGTACTGGTTGAACTGAAGTTTCACCATTTATGTTACGCTCAAAAAGCTGCACGTTTCCCCAAATTCGTCGAAAATCTCGTTTATCATGATCATCTTGAATATCTAATTCATTACGAATATCTAAAAGCGGTTGCATCCATTCTTTTTCTTCATCATTTTGAATCATCGCTTCCATCGATTTATCTTTGCTTACCATCGTACAAACCCAGCAACCAAAGCGCGAATCGCCGCAACTAGGGGTAGAGGTATCGACAACTAAAGGACATTCATTATCTGCTGTCGCACCACGGTACATGGAAAATAAATCTTTGTTATCACCACCCCAAGGATTTTCACATTGATTCAGGTAAATCCATACATCGTTGTTGCTCCAATCTTCGATGGGTGTATAAATCAAAGAATTGGGTAAACTGGCATTTGGACTCAAACGCTCCCTGATTCTACCTGCTTGATGCTTTTGCATTGTGGCTGCTCGTTTGGAACTTTCGGCTTTGCGGGTACCCAATACAAGAATTGTTTCGCCACTGGCTCTAACCATTTCCCGAATAAATTGGTTAGCGGGATTGATTTTCAAGCGCGGTGTACACCAACGAAACTGGTTGCGCGGAGCCGGATAACCTCTACCAATTAAATTTACCCAGAATGTATCTTGAATTACTGGCAACAATAAATGAGGTTCGATGGGCAAAGATTTTTCTTTGGCAGCAGATGCCAGCAACCGCATCGAATTACGCACCCATGCTGTAACTATGGGATTTTCTACTAAGGTATCTGTAGTAATTACGTGAATTTTTTTATTTCGTTTTTTGGGCGGTAAAATCGCGATCGCATTCCAAACCAGTTGCAAAATCGTGCTAGAATCTTTACCCCAAGATACACCAATAATCCAAGGTATTTCATCTAATAAATACAACTCTTGGATTTCTTTAGTAATAAGCGGAATTTTATCAATTACCGTAACAGGTGATGCCTGATTTTTTTTGTTGAATTGTTGGGCGATAGTCATTCGATTTTAGATTTTAGATTTTAGATTTTAGATTTTAAATACTTCGGCAAGCTCAGCACAAGTTTTAGATTTTAGATTAGCCGTAATAGTTAATTGCCTGCGGATTAATGTTTATATAAGAAAAATCCGCAGATTTTTATTTGATTAGTCTACGCTTGAGCTTAAAATACTTATTAAACTTTGTCTTCCTTGTTTTCTGTTCCCTCTCTCAATAAATAGTTCCATTAATTAAACCAAAATCCTATACAAAGGCAAGAACTAGTATTACATAAATTTGTACCAGTTACGGTTTTTAAAAACTTATTCTTTCATGTTTTATTTTTATACCGTTTTTATATATAGTATTTGGATGTGAGTATTTTTATTTTTTAAAGATTTGTGATGAAAAAAAGTGCATCTACCGTAACAGCAATGATTTCTAATCAAGACCAAAAGAAATTTTCTGCTTTATTAACCAAGTATCTTGGCGACAATCAACAGTTGTTAGTCCAAAAAACAGAAATGGGCGGTACTCAAGCTTATGTGGGTTCGGTGACTTTAGAATGGTTTGCCAGTCAAGTTCACTTTGCTTCTTTTTTACCATTATTGCAAAGTAAGTACAATTCCGATACTGATAATATCGAAATTGACGCTTCGAGTATAGACGATATACAGCAACGCCCCTTAGATTGGTCGCGTCAAGCACCTTTAGTTCAGTATTTAGCCGCCAGAAAAAATCATAAG
>JBHJOU010000132.1:0-3406 GCA_050329355.1 Rivularia sp. (in: cyanobacteria) | reverse complement strand
GGTAATACTCCTAGTAATGGTAATTTAAGTAGTTCTTCGGCTTCTCTTGGGTCTCTTAAGGTATTATCCATCAATTCCAGTAGCAAAATCACGCCGGTAGCTAAAATGCCACCAAAAATCGTCGCTAAAGCCAAAACTACCGACTTTTGCGGTGATGCTGGTGAATTTGGTACTGTTGCTGATTCGATCACTCGGACATTACTTACCTTTTGAGCTTGAGCAATTCTTGCTTCTTCCAACTTGCTTTGCAAAAACTTTAAACTTGCCGCAGCTTCTTCCCGTTGACGCACAAGTGTTGTTAAAGGCTGTTGTTTAATTGGTAATTGAGCTAAACGAGCTTGTAAATTCGATGTTTGTGTTTGTACGGTTGCTAATTTATTTTCAATTGCTAAACGTTCAACTTCTTTAGTTATTAACTGAGAAGTTAACTCTTGAGAAAGTTGATCATTCGCTATCTTATTTGAAGGAACTGCTTGATTTGTCGATGATACTTGAGCTAACTCCTGTTGGTACATCTGACGGAAAGCATTGCGTTTTTCCTCTAACTCGATTACTTGGGGATGATTTTGAGTAAACCGCAACCGCACTTCTACCAATTGACGCTCCAACTCTGCTAAAGCTGCTCGCATTTTTACTAATTCTTGATCCGAGCCGCTACGTACCGCAGAATAAGCACTGCTCAAATTACCAGCATTCGTTATTTGTCCTAAAGAAGCTTCTTGCGATCGCACTTCTTGGAGTAAAGCGCTCAAAGTTCGTTCTTGCTCTTCGAGAGATGCTAAATTCTTTACCAAAGCTTCGGTTTGTTCGTCAAATGCAACAATACCGCTGGCTTGTCTGTACTGATTTTCTGCCGCTTCCGCTTGTTGCAATTTCTTTGTCGCAATCGGCAACTGTTTATTTTCTAAAAATTCTTGAACTTTTGTCGCTTCAGAATTAATAGCTTTAATATCATACTCAACCATCGCTCCAGATAATGCATTGAGCAATTGAGCCGCTAACACTGGGTTTTGATTTTCATAGTTGATTTGCAGAATATTAGTCGCCGGAACGATTTTTACACTCAAATTTTTACGTAAATATCCTGTATCTATTTCGTCTTCTCCAATACTCTGCTGATTCTTCCCTTGAGATTGAGAATTATATATCTCAATTGCTTTATCCAACACCCGTTGCGATTTTACTAACTCAGCTTGGTCAGCCAACGGACTCGGACCACCCGGAGTTGCATTTCCAACCTGAGTTAAATCTCGACCCAATTCAGAAACACTCACCTGTTTTCCTATTAGCATCAACCGCGCAGATGTTTGATAAACACGCGGAGTAACACTAAGATAAGCTACAGCCCCACCAATCACTGCTGCAAAAGTTGCCAGCGCAGGTAAGCTTCGTCGCTTTAACACCATTAGTAAGGATGAAATACCTTTCTCCATGTTGATAATTGATAGTGGACAGTGGACAGTTGACCTGGGACAGTTAGTTGACAGTTGTTTTATCCACTAACTCCTAACTCCGGTACAGACGTAGAAATACGCCCCGTCTCTACAATTCCTCACTCCTAACTCCATGTCCTAACGGACACGCTGCGCTAACACTCCTAACTCTTAACTGTTAACTGTTTATTATTTTCAGATTTTTTCCGATTCATTTCTGAAGGTAAGCCGAGCAGATTTTCGTATAATTTCAAAGTTTCATTCGTAATATATTCCCAGCTATAGTTGTCACAAACATAATTTTGTGCATGATGAGCCATTACTGCCATATGAGTTGAGTTTTCGGTAGCCCAGGATAGTTCTTGAATACAAGATTCTAAGCAACCGGCTGCAAATAACTTACCTCGTCCCTCACCAATCAATTGCTGATGAGGTGGTATATCACTTGCTAATATCGGAATACCTTCACGCATTGCTTCTAACATTGCCATTGGTAATCCTTCTACATCCGAAGGTAAGACAAATAATCCAGCCCCCCGGACAATTTCTGCTAACCGCGCTCCTCGCAATTCCCCTGCAAATACAATATTGCGATCGCGAGCAATTTGCTCTAATAATTTGGCGGTAAAATTTTTTGTATTACTCACACCCCCAGCTAAAACTAACTTCCAGTTTGATGGTTGTAAATTAGTAAAGGCTTCCACAAGTAAGTCGGGACGTTTTTCCGGGACTAATCTACCCAAAAACAACATATATCGTCCCCGCTCAAGACCTAATTTCGTACCGTAGGCAAAATTTGGATCGGAATTTGCATAACTAGCAGGAGCAGTAGGAATATATACGACTTCCCTACCGTAAGTTTGGAAAAAATAGGTCTTGAGCGCATCAGAAACCGCAATCATTCCGTGAGCGCAACGTACTGCTGTCTGTTCCCCCATTTGAATCAAACGAGTCGAAAAATTCCCCCATTTCGCCCGCTGCCAATCTAATCCATGACAGGTAACAACAATCTTGGACTTTGTGGCAATCCTCGATAATCCTGTAAATAAAGATGGACCGAGAGCTTGGAAATGAATGATGTCGTATCTGTTACCAGTGGTAGCCAATGCTCCTAATGCAGATGTAATAAAAGCATCTACACCTCTCATCCGTACATCTGGTAAAGGAATCACTTTCACACCTTCAAAATAGTAGTTCTCCAACCAAGAACTATCGGTATAAGAAGAACGAGCAAATAAATCTACACTATGACCCTGAGCTACCATGCGGGGATAAATTTCCGCACAGTAATGCTCAATTCCGCCCTGTCTGGGAGGTAGACCTTTTGCACCAATTACTGCAATTTTCATCTTTCGCTCGTTTTTGCTCTCAAGATGGTTATAACCGTTAAACACTAACAGATTGTTTTAAACCTTGTTCCCAACGTTGCCACATTTGACTGTAAACTTGATTGACTACAGTGTTGGCAGCATAAGGCTGGGCGCTTTTTACACATTCTGCTACTGGATAATTTTCTGGATGCATCGCAACTTGACGTAAAGCTGAAGCGATACATTCGGGTGTTCGCGTTTGACAAACAACCCCACTTTTGGAAGATAGTAACCTGGGAGTGTCACCAGCTTCTGTTGTCACAATTGGTGTTCCACAAGCAAGGGCTTCTAAAACCACAAACGGCAATCCTTCAAAAGCGCTGGTTAACACAAGAGCATTGCTAGCACGATGTAAATTAGATAATTCCTGTTGTCGAACTATTCCCAGCATCGTGACTCGCTGCTCTAATCCCAAGGTATTAATTTCATTTCTTACTGTAGCTGCTAATTCCCCCTCACCGGCAATCAACAAGTGAATATGCGACTCGTCTAATGCTTTGATCGAACGTATTAATAATAAAGGGTCTTTTTGCGGATGCAGTCTACCAGCAAACAGCACAAAACGGGTATTTTCGTCAAGATGCAATTTATTCGCTAATTCCC
>JBHJOU010000780.1:0-10371 GCA_050329355.1 Rivularia sp. (in: cyanobacteria) | reverse complement strand
GCAATAGCTCCCGCTTGGGGATATTTTTGAGCAAATTCATAAGCTTTGGCAACCCAGTTTGACAGGGGATAGTTATCGTCATCAAGAAAGCCGATAAATTCACCTTTGGCTTCAGATACTCCTCTTTCACGAGCGTATGCTGCACCTTGTCTTGGTTCAAAGCTGTATTTTAAAGAGAAGGGATATTGCCAATTTTGTTGATAGTTTTTAACAATATCTGCTGTGTTATCGGTGCTGTTATTATCGACGACAATAATTTCCCAACTAATATTTTCGGTATGGAGTTGATTTTGTAGTCTTTCTAATACTTCGGGTAGTCTACTTGCGCCGTTGTATGTAGGAATAGCTACGGTAAAGTTTATGCACTCTGTCATAGCGCTGGTTTAAATGTTGATTTTAAATTGGTTTATTTTAAAAAGTCGGGTTTTTACAAAAAACCCGACTTCTCAACCGATGTATTTATTTTCTTCTTTTAGGTGCAGTTTTTGCTTCAGTGTTTTTATTGATTTTTTGGTATTTTTATTACCAAGTAGTATTTTTTTTGTCGCAATCTTCATCTGTAGCAGTTCGCATTCCTCCTATTAATGTTTCTACAATAACGCAGCGTTTGAGATTACTAGGTTGTGTAGAATTCTGAGATTTAGGTGTAGCTAATACAATTTTCAAAGGTGTTGTAGCATCTTTAGGTAAAGCACCAGTGTAATCAAAAGCAATTGTTTTGTAACCAGCAAGAGATTTTATTGGATTTTCTTTATCTTTATCTTTACCTGTATTTTTATTTGTAAGATTAGTACCTACTACAATTTGATTAGAATTTATTTCTAAGCCTTCACCTATCAACTTCCAACGTTTATCATCGACTTTAGAAGGTTCAATAGAATCTGGATGAACGACTATTTTTGCAACTTTGTTATCAATTTTTAAACTAACACTGTAGCTAAATTTAGTTTTTTTAGCTTGTCTCTGTGCTTCTTGTAATGCTGAAAATACGCTATCGTTAGCTTTGTTTAATCGCTGTCTAGCAACAAATCCAAGCCAACTTGGTGCGGCTATTGCGGAAAGAACACCGATGATAACTAGTGCTACTAAGACTTCGATTAGGGTGAAGCCGGAAGATGAATCTAATTTTTCTGACGATACCTTTATAGGCAATTTATATAACATTTGAAATCCCGTTAAGTTCGATGTTACACACTTTTTTAAAATTGATTTTACTAAAAATAATTATTTGTTTATTTTTTCTAAAACTTATTTTGTAAATACGAATCCGCGTCCTTCAACTCTTATACTTGCTTGGGGAAAATAGTTTTTTCGTTGTTCACTATAGTTAGGAGGAGTGTTTTCAATTCGAGCGAGTGAATTACCGCGTAAATATACTTCTGCTGCTGTCTTTTCTGAACTTACACATACGTGAAAACCAGCGGTTCTAACATCTCCTGTAGCAACGGAGTTTCCACTTCCAGTGAATTTTGGTATTTGCTGCATTTCTATTTCTTTAGTTGGATCTGTAGGATCTTTATATTTAGGACAAGCAGGTGGAGCAAGATTAGTAGTAGTGTTTATTGTTGTTTGGTCGATGTAATCAACCAGAGTTAAGATATTTGGGGTTCTTACAGTATATGTACCACTTTTCCATTTATTCATTTTCTCTTTTAATGAACCTATACCTGTAAGGTCAAATAATTTAAAACCATCATCTCTAGTATCGTCTTTAGCTTCGTCACTTTCTCCATAGCCATCACTAAGTTGAAATCTACCGATTCTGGCAGCTTTAGACCATGTAGCGTTGCTATCATCTTTAATTAAATAATAGGCAACTAATGAGTAACTAAAGGTATCATCGCATCGCTCTGGTTGTGTTTTGCAATTAGTAGTAGTAATACCAATGGCATTTTTTATATTTTCTCTTTTCCAGAAAACTAGAACAGGAAAATATTTGGTTGGCTGGTTCTTTTGAAGTAATTGATTTCTAATCGCATCTATTCCATCAGCATCGTATATGTAAACTGCTTGTTCTAAATCTCTCGCGATAAAATCAAGTGCTGCTTTTAATTCTTGCTCGGTGTTTGCTTTGGCTTGTTCTTTACGGTCGGTTTGCATGACGTTAATCATGAATCCTAACAAAGGTGTGAGAATCAGTGAAGCTAGAATCATTGCTACTAATAATTCTATGAGTGTGAATCCAGCAGATTTTTTATTTAATTTTGAACTTTTTGTTTTTTGAGGATGTATTAGTAATTTAAGTGGAATCATCATATTTTTTTAATTTATAATTTATACATTTAGTTTATAGATAGTTAGCATCCTGAATCTTTATTTTTTGACTTTCCATTGTTATCATTATTTTCTAAACGGTCGCAGAAACCATTAAATGTTGTACCTTTAGATATTTCTGTTGTCATTTCCATTAAAGGAGTTTGAACAGACCTTAAGCCAGTTCCTCCTGTAAATGTTGATTGTTTTGTGTAATTTTGATTTTTATTTTTAGGGTCTTGATCTTTCAACGCTTTTAATTCTTTAACTTTGCTTTTATCAAAAGCATCTGCTCGGTAAACACGTACCCCTAAGTTGTAACCATCTTTGGGGTCAGTAGAACTTGGACTATGCCGAAATGCCTGAACAATCATGTCTTTGGAGCTAGTTATGCTACAGCTACCATCCGCATCACCATCTACGCAGTACAAGTTATCGTCGGGTGAAGTACAGTATTCGTTATTTTTGCAATTCAAATTACCTTGTTTGGGAGCATCATATTTACTAAAATTGTATGTTTTTAGTTCTGCTTCGCTTTTATTAGGTAATTTTGGAGGCTCAATTGTGCCACTTCTGACACCATCTATATAACTTTTAGAAGCATCTACTGCTGATTCCACTCGTCTTGCCTGTACACGAGTCGCTACAGATAAGACAATAGTAGGCGCGATCGCAGTCATTAAAATTCCGGCTACAATTATCGCCACCAGCGACTCAATGATGGTAAAACCTGACTGATTGGATGAGATTTTTTGCTTGTATCTAAGGTAAATTTTCATCTGAAAAATGAAATTGCTATAACTAATTGAATAAACTGAAAACTATCAAAAACATAACTACTGGTCTGTCTGATTAATTTTGATAGTTTGTAGTAACGGCTTTAGCCCTTGATTTGAGGGATAAATCCCTCACTACGAACCCTTCAGAACTTATGGGACAGACTACTACTGGTCTGTCTGATTAATTTTGATGACTTACTTCTTAGTCCTATTCATAGGACTTCCGCTATTAGTCGGGGAATTACATTCCCCGATAAGCTCGGATACAAACCCCTCAAAACTAATCAAAAGGACTACGACTTACATCCAGAAGGACGTTGATCTTGCGGAATGGCATATCTTTTTTGATTTCCATACTTGTTTGAAGGTGCTGTCCCGTGGTTAGCAGGACTTCTTGTATCAGCGGCACATAGCAATGTCGATACCCAAGTATCATCGCGACTAACTTCTCTGTAAAACTCATTTGGATCACCTGTTGGTGGTGCGGTAAATCGCTGAGAGAACAAGTCAGGTAATTGAGTTAGTAAAGCAACATCAAAACCCCAAGAACGATTCTCTGGTTGAATGTAGAAAGGGGTTCTACCTAAAGTTGTTCCACTCTGGTTGTTTACACCAATTCGATAAGCTTGAGGATATCCAAAAATTGTTCCGCTCGTAGAAAAAGCTCGATTCGCATTGGTGTAATTGGCAACGATTGGGTACCAAGGTGCTGTTGCGTAAGAACTTCGTTTGTATTGAATAAAGGAACCACTAGCTCTGTGTGTATTATTATCCCACCTCTCTAAGTAACGAACAAAGTTTTCTAGACCTCCATTTGATTCGTTCGGACGGGCTGGAGTATCACCTTGAGCAAAAACTAAGTTTGTTTCTGTATCTCCAGCAACTTGTACCCAGTTATTAGGACTATCTTTTACGTCCGCTAGTCTAGTATTGTTAAATAAGCTTGCATTTGTATCCCCATCTGTTTCAGGTTGTGTAATAGGCAGATGAATTTGCAGTACTGGTATTAATAAAGGTTGAGGTTGAATATTTGGATTACTGCTGGTTAGACCGTTGGGATTTGCAATCGATAGAGGAAAATTCCAACCATAATTTGCGGTGCCAGCATTATTAGTTTTGAACCATAAAGCTCTGGAATGAAGTCTGGGTCGGTTAGTAGCGTATGCTGAGTATGGAGTACCTGTAGGACCTGCTGGAATATTAGTGGTACTAGAAGGATAATAATTTACCTGTCCATCATCATCTGCTGGTGAATTAGGTGTGGGGTTATTAGTTCCACTAATACCCAGAGGAATCGGCTGTTTAATAGGGCTACTACCATCTAAAATTAAGTTACCTGTGGCATCGCGAAGAAATGCAACTCGACGAGGAAAACGTTGGTCGTCGGGATTTAATGCAGGTCTAGCAGTAGTACCCGCTCCAAGCCTACTAGCAGTAAAAGTACTATCGTTTGGTTTAATTTGAGAAGTTCCTGAATCTACGGCTTTTATATCTGCCTCAGCAGCATTATTCCAATCAATTTTGCCATTATTGTTTGCATCATAACCAACCACCCAATCATCTGGTTGACAAGCAGCAACGGTAGACTTCCGACAGATTTCCATTACATATTCTGGAAATGAAGCCCGTCGTTGTATTGGGGTAGCAAAGTTGTTGAAGTAAGAACTTTGGATATCCCTAACGGAATCCCTAGCAAATCCTGCTGCTCTTTCCCACCAATTGTAACTGGTAACAAAATTGTTATCCCAAAAGCCATTCAGCCTACGAGCTACTACGCTTGGTATATTTTTTTCTGTAATCGGGACGTTATCAGTTTTATCCCCATCATCATTAAGATCGACTCCTAAAGCCTTTTCATTCATCGTATTGACGTTAGTATCGGTCATATTACCGTTACCATTCAAGTCAATTTCAATAATCCTTTCGTCAAGTCCCGGTGATATTGTAGTTGTCCCAATCGTACTGTTTCCATCAAGGTCATAACCTAGAGGTGAATAACCCCAATTGTCTCTAAGATTGTAGTCTCCTTGATTGCGGAATCCTTCTTGGAAATTTCCAGATAAAACGGTAATTGCATCAGCAATCACTGTCGCAGAACGCCATTTTTCGCCAGAAGTACAACCAGTAAACTGACCGGGACGACAAGCAAAGTTGGAATTTAAAGTAGCTTTAGTACGACTGTAAAAGTTACTCCAAGTAGCGTTTAATTTATTAGTGAATTCTTCATGTTGATGTTTGTTGAAGTCACCTTTAATGTAAACTGGTAGGTTACTTGCTAAAATCAAACCTTTTTCTTCTGGTTTGTCTTTCTGATTTGTAGTGCTACGGTTCAATTCTTCACCGTTAATCAACATGATTCCATTCGGACGGCGAGTTGGGTCTAATATAAAGTCAGTGGCACTAGTCTCAATTCTTTCGTCATTATCATCTCTGGGAGTTGGGTCATCACTGATATCTGGCAATGCATCGTCACGTGTCGCGTAAATAATTCCACTATTAGGTAATAAGTACTCAGTAGTATTATTGGTTGTATTACCAATTGACTTATTTTTCAATGCCTTCAAATCTAAAACTGTGGCACGAATTTCTAAAGGTTGACGCAGTTCTACATCTAAATCATAGGTTGTTGCTGAAGCTGCTGCGGGTTTATCAACTGCTTTCACTTGTCTTGCATCTAAGAAAGCAGTTTCTCTAATTGCACCATGAGGAATAATCGCATTACTGGGACTAATGGAACCATCCATAATTTGCAAGGCACAAATTGCTGAATCAATTGTAGATTTTTCCGATAAGGTCAAGTTGCCATTCCCTTTAGCTA
Organism: Rivularia sp. (in: cyanobacteria); assembly: GCA_050329355.1. GTDB lineage: Bacteria > Cyanobacteriota > Cyanobacteriia > Cyanobacteriales > Nostocaceae > Rivularia. The sequence continues at coordinate 4,521 of JBHJOU010000780.1, read as the reverse complement.
AAGCTTTCCTTAGTTCTTTGTGGACATAACGTCCGTTGGGATATCTCAGTTGAGCTTGATAATTTAAGACTGCTTGATAGTTAGACCTAGCTCTGTTGGGGGAAGTGTAAACTATTCCGTTATTGGAAGCACCGCCAGCACCTCGACTTAAAGGGTCTGCTGGATTGGGGAAAGAAGGAAGTGCAAGTCTATTTTTGGCTGTATTTCTGTTTGTCGGATCATAAAATGAACTGACGCAAGCAATTGGTGTTTGGGGATTGGAGCTTGGTTTTTCTGGGTCGTAAGCACTGCGTTGAAAATGATAAACCGCTGTGGCTCGCATTTGCAGGTAAGGTGTCCCCATGTAGGGAAGTTCATTATCAGGATCTGTGGGATTAGGACGTGGCACGACAGGAGGAGTTTCTGGTGGTACTGCCATCTGATCAGACCAAACTTTATCAGTAGCGGCTAGAGCAGCGGTATATGTAGCTGCTGATTCAGTTGCGCTATAACCTTTGGGTAAATAAATACCTGCACCTGTGACTACACGCAATCCACCAACAACATCCAAAGCATCTTTAGGATATACTGTTGCGCTTTCTTCCCAGAATTGATCGCGACCTGTTTCTCCAAGGTCATCTAACTCACTTACTTGAGGAAAGCGCTTGCGGGTACCGTCACCTTTATCCCACTGACTATTATTAATTTCTTGACCAGCTTCTTCTTGAGTGACAAATTTCTTTTTCTTTTCGTCCCACCACATTTGCGGTAGGTTATTACCCACTACAATTCTGTCTCCCAGATATTCTTCTTCCCCTTCTGGCTCAGGAAAATCAGTTTTTTGTGCTGGTAAATAAACTTTTCTACCGTTTACTTTTAAAGTTAGGTTGGCATATCCCACGTGACTTTTACCATCAGCAGGATTAAATGGAAAAACCCACTGTTTTGGGGGTCGCATTTCATCACCTGTGGTACCTCCTAGTACATTGGCTTTTGTATAGCCTTTTACAGCATCGCTATCTGTATTAGCAAGGGAAACTTCGCCATAAGGAACGCGCCGCGTGCGTTTTCTAAAATAACTTCTGAGTAACGCTCTTTTCTCAGTATTTTCATCTTTACCAGCAGCTACTCGTTTTTTTAGTTCTTCCTGAATTTCTGTAGGAAGAGAAGTTTTAGCAAGTGTCTCACCAGCATCAACTAAAAGGTCAAGTCGCATTTCATAAGCTCTGCTGTTGTATGCAACTTGGGTACCTCCAGCTAAGTTAATAGTTTTATTTGTACTGCTAATTTTTTCTATTTTTGGGTTTTGACCGGCATTTATCTCTTTAAATAAATCTATGTCTACAGGGTTTTGGTCTCTAGTATCAGAGATACGAGCATTCGCAACGTTACCTCCAACTACAATTTTGCTGTTTCTTTCGCTAAAGTAACAAGAATCGGGACTGCTAACCAGATAAAATCGGATTGGATCAAATCGTCTTGCTGCAAACAAGTTGGAATTAGTCAGAATTCGTCCGTTTAAATTAATTCCACCACCAGGAGATATTTCTAAATCATCACCATAAAGTACAGCATTATTAGTTAATGGACGACGTTCTCTGTCTTGCTGATATTCTAAAGCTGCAAAGCCCTTATTACCTTTGAAGGTTTCATATTCATTGCCAAGTCCTGTTTTGTCAGTAATTGGTACGGTAGTTGTATAAACAAAAATACTTCTTCTGAGGGTGCTACCTCTTTGATACCAACCCTGAGAACCAACTAACTGAGCGCTGGTATTATTACCGCGATCGCAAACATTACTACCCCTGGTTTCATTCATTGGCGGCGTTCTAGCTTCTAGGGGATTTCTAGGTCTGGATGGATTTCCATTAGTCTGAGGAGGATTTCTAAAGTTAATACTATATAACGTATAGCTATCAAATTTCCCGTTATTATCAGTATCAACTGGATACTTCCAAGCAGTTTCTAAATTTTCATTATCAGTTAAACTTGCTGGGTTTGCATTACGACTACCATTTTTATCAATATCATCAAACAGTGTCAACTGCGACTCATCACCAAAGGTAAATTCTTTAACATTATTACTGATTATTTGATCAAGGGAAAAATCGTTAGGTGTCGAACGAGGTAATCTAGGGTCGCTAAATAACTTATCAATCTTCGCTTTAGCCCTATCAATTGCCGGAGTCGCAGCATTTAAAACTACCTGATTCACCCTAACATTACTCGCATTGTTAGAACGCTCAAACGAGCGAAACATAATCGCAATTGTCAACAACACAACTACCAGCGACACCATCGCGACAGTAGGTAAAACAAAACCAGAATTAGCCCAATTTTTGCGTTTTTTAGTAACTATGAAATTTCGTAAAAGCCATAAACTTTGTTTCTTTACTGTAGATGAAGATTTACGACGAAACTTTCGGAAAAATTTTTGAATAGCCCTGACTAACTTACGATTTCTATACATAGCTACTTTCCTATCAACAATTGTGATGCGAATTTTTAAATTAAATATTCAAAAAAATGGGTTAAAAAATGGTTTCAAGTCTTGATTATCAACAATTTATGTCAATACCAACCAAATATTTATTGTAATTAACGTGAGTCCTTATTATAGAAGCCGGGTTTTTACAATATCAATATCCATAACAGCAGAAAACACTCATAAAAACCCGACTTCTTACACTACTAAAAATTAAGTTTTTACAGCTTATGATGTTGCTACCGATAACATAAAATTTCACAAAATGAATCAAAAAGCTATTTAGATATGATGATTATTAGAGTTTTTTTCGGTAAAAAAAAACCAAGATTATGAGAACTATTTAATTTATAGCCGACAAAGAAAAATAAAGCCATAGCTTCATATTAATTTTGCTGATTTTTTACTGAATTCAGTATTAGCTCAAGACAACTTTATCAAGTTGCCATTAGTGGACTGAGCTTATATTACCCACTTGAAACAGTAAAGTTATCAATCAGAGAAAAAATATTGGGAATTTTATTTCGTTCCATCACCAAAGTATCCGTGAGGAGAAGGGGACGAGTTGCGTATATTAATCAAATCGCAATCTTGTGATTGCTTCCATTTACACTAGTAGTGCGCCACATAAGTTATGAGGGGTAATGCGTTTGTAGTGGGAGCATCTCGCTCCCTGGTAGTAGCTAGCAAGCTAGAAGCTCGCACTACCTCAACCCATCAAAATTAATATGGTTAACTACTAGTAGTCCTTTGCATTAGTTTTGAGGGGTAACTCCCGGTTCGTAGTAGCGCTTGGGCGCTTCATCCACCAGGAATCCCGAAGAGTTAAAATACCTCTTCGTAGGTTGGGTTAAGCGAAGCGCAACCCAACGCGGGTGTTGGGCTTCACTACGTTCAGCCCAACCTACAATATTACATTGATTACCCCGCAAAATTAATGTGGCGGAGTACTAGGGTTATAAACCGAATTGAACAAAGAAAAGCGATCGTCAATGGTGAAATCCGAGGGGTAATTGTCTATATTTTGACAATTGTTGACGTAACCCTGGCTATTAGCTCATTAACTGACGATTATATGAATTTTTGCCGCTATTTTCTGGCTTTTGTGTAAGTCCTATTTATTATCAATAACTAAAACAGTTGACTTAAAAGCTGATCACGAGTTAAATCGAAATGCTCCGCAACATCTGGTAATATAGCATTTAAGGTTCCGACTTTTAATGGATTATGCGCGGGAACTGTAATATGGTGTTTGCCATTTAGCTGAGTTGTAAGCCGAATATGGCTTCCGGTTTGCCTATCTATAATGTACTCAAAACGTGCTAATGCCTTAGCTAAAGCTTCACCGGATAAATCTCGTGGTAACTTCACGAAGCAATAACCTCATCCCGAACAAAATGTAATCTAATTACTTTAGGACGATTAATTTCATCGGGAAAATGACAGCGAACCGCATCACGCACCATTTCTTTCAAACTAGCCATATCTTCAGCTTGAGTAAAAATCGATTCTCCCAAGCCTTTAGCTGTATAACCACCTTCTGGGTCTTCTTCAATTAGAAATACTATTTCAGTTGCGATATTATTCACTGATTTTTTTTCGTCTAACTCATTAAATATCTTATAACAACAATAGGAATGGCCGCGACTGGCAAAATTTTCTTGCAACGGGTGTGTAGTTTAGAATAAATTTGAACGTAGCGATAAGACTTGTAGCGTCACGCACATTCCCTCGACGCGGGTGCGGTTCCGTGAGCGGCTATTCCTGAAGAACTTAGCAGCAACAAAAACAAAGCCCACATACATAACATATGTGAGCTTAGAATCTTGATCAATTGCAAAGGTAATATTTGTTTAATTACCCGCAATTGCAATTTACATTTTATTGAGATTAATTCCAGCTTCTTTAGCCATTGCATCCAAACCTTTCTTTTCCAAAGTTTTGATTGCTTTAGTAGAAATCTTCAGTCTCACCCAGCGATTACCTTCAGCCCACCAAACGCGCTTGCTTTGCAGGTTCGCTTGCTGAAGCTTTTTAGTCCGACGGTGCGAGTGAGA
>JBHJOU010000473.1:0-16753 GCA_050329355.1 Rivularia sp. (in: cyanobacteria) | reverse complement strand
GTTCCTCCTCGACTTGGGGAATCCTGCTTAACAGCCTGCCAATACCCGAAGCTAACAACACAATATGAAATAGTAGCGAGCCGACTAAACTACACGCTAAAAAAATTCGTAGAGCTTTTAATTCTCTCTCTCGCTGTTGTAGCACTGTATTTGCAAAGCTCATGGTTAAAATCTATTAATAATTGATATACTTTTGCATTAACTTAGAATTTTAGAATAATTAATCATAAAAGTCAATCAATTTTTTAAATTATTACTTAATAATCTGTTGCAATTATCGGATTAAATATACCTTTAACTTCAAGTTCAAATTACATTGTGATCGCAAATACTATTGTCAGAATAAAAAGGCTCAAAGTATTGAAATTGCATTTATTAAATATCTGTAACATTGATAATTGTCTTTATACATCACGTTCTTTTACAAAGTAAAAATACCTTGAGACTGAATTCCCTATTGATTTTTAATACCTCAAATAGATTGACATTTATTATCATCTGTTATAAGTTGATTTGATAAGTTCTGTCATCTGCGCCTTTTGACGGTAGTAGTGACTTTTATTAATGTACTTGAGAGCTATACATGGGAATACAGAATCTATTCTCGGCAGGTGGTGTTGTCATGATACCGCTGCTGGGTTTTTCAATATTGGCATTAGCGCTGATTGTGGAAAGAATAAGGTTTTGGCTGAAAATAAATAATCGTCAAACTAAAGTAGTACGAGATATTTTAAATCTCTATCGTCGGAATAATGTCGTGGGTGCAATTGATGGATTGAGAAAGAACGCAGATTTACCTATCGCTCGGATGTTTCTGACTGCTTTAGAGTTAGAAGAACCGACTCCCGAAGAATTTCGTTTAGCATTGGAAAGTGAAGCACAAGCGGAGATTCCTTTGCTCAAACGCTTTCAAACTATATTTGATACTATAATCTCTTTGGCACCGTTATTAGGTCTTCTTGGTACAGTATTAGGACTAATTGGTTCTTTCGCTTCTTTAAATCTTGGTGATGTGGGTGGTTCTCAAACAGGGGATGTAGTTGGTGGTATTAGTGAAGCACTGGTTTCCACTGCTGCGGGATTGGTTGTAGCAATTTTCACGCTTTTATTTGCCAATACCTTTCGAGCAATGTATCAAAGACAAATGGCATTGATTCAAGAATACGGTGGAGAATTGGAATTGCTTTACCGTCGTCGTTACGAACGAGGAATAAAAGATTATGCGTCTACCTGATGAACCGGATATACCAGCGCAAATTAATATCGTCCCAATGATAGATGTGATATTTGCAATTTTGACATTTTTTGTGATGTCAACATTGTTTTTAACTCGTCAAGAAGGATTACCAGTAAATTTACCCCAAGCATCCACCGCAAAACAAGCCGCTGAACCAGCAAGAGTTACCCTAACAGTAGACAAGACTGGAAATTTATTTTTGAATAAGCAGCCGATTACTTTGGAAGCATTAGAAGCGGGGGTGAAAGAACAAGTCAAACCCGAACAACCTTTAATGGTGGTGTTGAATGCTGATGAAGGGGTGAATCACGGCAAAATTGTTGAGGTGATGGATAGAGTACGACGGGTGAAGGGTGCATCTTTAGCGATCGCCACTCGTCGAGATTAATTGAATCAACCAACCGTATTCTTATTGGTTTTATTGTCATCAAAATATGCATCTGTAAATTAAATTTCAAATGTAGAGACGTAGCAATGCTACGTCTTTAAAAAAAATTATGTATATATTATCAAACCGAAAACCTGTAATAGGTTTAATAATCGGATGTTTGGTGCTTAGTATCTGTGTTGTTTTCAGCGTCACTTTGGGTGCGGCAAAAATTCCTCTGGATACGATTTATCAATCATTTCTGTCTTTTGATGCTTCCAGAGAACATTTAATCATTCATACTGTGAGATTACCGCGATCGCTATTAGCAATCTTAGTCGGTGGATCAATATCGGTTGCTGGTGCCTTGATGCAAGGTGTGACACGCAATCCCCTAGCTGATCCAGGAATTTTGGGAGTAAGTTCCGGTGCAGCTTTTTCGGTGGTGATGGCAATTTTCTTATTTGGTGCATCTTCTCCGAGTATCTACATTTGGTATGCCTTTGTGGGTGCGGGTGTGGCTGCTTTTAGCGTTTATTTTCTGGCTTCTTTAGGACGAGGTGGAGCGACACCCTTGAATCTTACCATAGCCGGGGCAGCAATTAGCAGCTTACTTGCTTCATTGACTTCGGGAGTATTAATTGTCAGTCAACGCACTTTAGAAGAAATTCGTTTTTGGTTAGCTGGTTCCTTAGCAGGTACAGATACAAGTGTTATTCTCCAAGTTTTACCTTATATTTGTATCGGCATGATATTGGCTTTAATAATCTCCCCCCAAGTAACGATTTTGAGTTTAGGGGAAGATATTGCTTCATCTTTAGGACAAAAAACTGTAGGTGTAAAAATTGCGGCGGTTATCTGCGTTTTATTGTTAGATGGTAGTGCGGTTGCGGTAGCAGGTGCGATCGGATTTATCGGTTTAGTGATTCCCCATATTGTCAGATTTATCGTCGGAGTCGATTACCGTTGGATTATTCCCTATAGTGCATTATTTGGAGCCATATTATTATTAGTTGCCGATATTTTTGCTAGATTGCTTATTCAACCGCAAGAGATTCCTGTGGGGATTATGACAGCTTTAATCGGTGCGCCATTTTTTGTTTATTTAGCTAAAACCAAGGTGAAGAAATAAAACTTGTTTACTAGCCAACAGCAAATCCATCAAACTGTCGCATAAATGGTGAATGATATGCTAGTACAATATCCTCGGCAGCAACTCCTAACTTGACAAATTCATCCGCAAATCCAATCTCAGTTCCATCATGCTGTATCCAAATTTTGCCATCTTTTAGATCAATATGCACCGAACAGCCATAAATCCGTCGTTCGTCTTTCCATCCGGTACTCACGACTTGATAGTGATCTCGTTCTAAATCAAAAACAGGCATCACTTCAATTTCACCTTCGGAGAATTTATAGCTAGCATATTGCTCTAAAACTTGTTTTACTAAAAGTCGATATTTTTCTAGTTTTTCCATTCGACAATAACCTCGTTTTTCGGATCAAAAATTAAAAGTTTCAACTGATACTTAGATACCATTCTTTGCACAAATCGCTTTTCAAAAAAGTTTTTGTAAGCTTGGTTGGGAACAGCTAAATACAAAGTTCGCTCTGGTTGATCGAGTTCTAAAGCTTCTTGATAGTTGAGAAATTGCCCTAATGCTAACCATCTTTTTCGAGCGCTCGTCTAACTGCATCGTGAAATGCATCTCTTACAGACATTGTTGTTTAATACTAAGTTGATATGACTTAATTTTATCACCCAAACACTGCCTGGGTGTCATGTAAAATCGACGTTTAAAAGCCACAGCAAAATGTCCGGGATTAGAATAACCACCACAGATGAAAGTTGATCAAATATTTGAGTATTTGAGATAAATTGGCAATCGAGATTTACTAATTACGGGTGGATTCTGGATATTCCGCATCATGATCGGGTACAATCCTCTCAACATTCCGCAACTGAGGAATATAAAATCCAACCAAACCAACCAACAACATACATACAGCACATATCACATACAACATCGCAATTCCTGCGCCTGCACTCTTACCAAACATTTCTCCAAAAATCCCCACCAGACTACCACCTTGATTGAAAGCGGGAGCAAATACCCTATCAGCTAAAGGTCCTGCCATTAAATAGGCTACGGCAGAAGCTATCTGTAAAACAAACGATCGCGTGCCAAAAACCCTTCCTTGGACATTCGGCGCAACTTTAGCCAACCAAATCGCAGTATCCGAACTCCCATTCAAAGGAAAATTCAAAGAAGAACAAAATTGAGCGGGTATCCAAACCCAAGGTGTTGTACCTAAACCAAATATAATTTTACTTAATCCTGCTCCCATCATTCCGAATAAAACACCTTTAATTTTGCGTTGAAATCCTCCCCAAGTGCTAACAATTATTGCCCCCATGACACCACCCAAACCAGCCGCAGAAGCTAAACTTCCTAACACTAAAGTATTATTATTAGTTCTAGATAAAATCATTGGTGTATATAAAGAATTACCAATATCATGGGGTAGCCAAAATAGGATATTCACTATCAATAGTGCTAGTAAACTTTTTTGATTAGTAATATAACGCCAACCAAAGCCTAAATCATGCCAAATATTAGTAATTTTCTCAGTTTCCTTTGTTGGCAAAGGTTGAGGAATATTGATAAAAAATAAGGTGCTGATAGCTATAGAAAAAGTAAATATATCAATTAACCAAATTCCGACAAAACCAATTATCGTGTAGAGAAATCCTGCCAAAGCAGGGGCAATAATTTGGCTACCATAACTAGAAACAAATTCCAGACTACTGGCGCGGGTATAATGTTGTTTGGGAATCATCAGCGACACAGAAGCCGAATAAGCCAAAGATTGAAATTGATTAAAAGTTCCAACGATAGCGCCTGTTAAGTAAAAGTGCCAAATTTGTAAATTATTGGTGAGATGCAGTAACAAAATCACAATTGTGCTGAGAACGGCGACAGTATCACCTACCATCATTAATAATTTGCGGTTAAAACGGTCTACAATCACACCACTAATCGGGGTAATGATAATACTGGGAAGTAGACTAAAAAAACCCACCAAAGTCAAAGTAGTGGCTTTACCTGTAATTTCCCAAGCCCAGATTTCAATAGCAAAGCCGGTCATTTGGCTACCCATAGCAGAAACTAGCTGACCCAGCCAGACTATGAGAAAATTACGCATACTGACGGAATTTGGTTGTTGTGACATTTTAATCAGCTTCTGTCATATATTGCTTGATTTGGGCGATACGTTATTAGAATTAACATCATCAATTTTTCACTAAATATTTAAACAAATCATCTAAAATTGCATTTGCTGACAAAATATTCCCAAATATCCAATAACTTGAATTAACAGGATAAATTTGTTGATTTTTAAATGCTTTCAATTGTTGCCATAACTGGCTGCTTTGATATTCTTGAAAAGAATCTTCTGAGCCAGGGTCTAATGCTACAAATAAAATATCTGCATCTAATAAATCTATACGTTCTAAACTAATTGAAACTAGAGGCTGATTTTCATTAGTAGTCAGTTGATTTTGGATTTCTGGGAGAGGTATTCCCACCTCAATCAGTAGGCTTCCAGGAAATGAATATTTGGTGCGAAATTCTGGAACTTGCTTACCAGCATAAAAGCGACTCACAGAAACCGTGGTTTTTTTGAGGTGATGATTTACAACCGTGCGTAATTCTTGAACTCGTTGCTGATATTGCTTAAGTAATGTTTGTGCTTGTGTACTTTTATTTGTTATTTCAGCAATACGCAATAAAGCATCTTTCCAACCCGTTTGAACATAATCAAGTGTTGCTGTGGGTGCTATTTGTGAAAATAATTTGTATTGTTCTGCACTAAGAGAAAAACCCAAAATTAAATCTGGATTTAACTGCACTATTTTTTCGATATTTGGTTGACTATCTTTTCCTAAAGAAACAATTTCCTCTGCTTTTTTTTCCAATTTTGGTATGATACTTCCGGCAATATTAGGCTGTGTTGCTGCTATTATTTTTAAGTCTAGCGCCAGCATTGCTTCCATAGAGGTTTCATCTAAAGCAATGATGCGTTGAGGTTTTAAGGGAACACAAGTTTCTCCTAAATCATGCTTAATGACTCTACATTCAGATGTGACTGAATTAGACTTTAACGTTTTATTTTTTTGGGGTATATAGTTATTGCAACCTGTAATTAGAATAAATGTAAAAATGATTAATAGTAATAGTTTAAATATCTTCATATTAGGTAATAAATAGCCTTGATGATTCGATTGTTAGAATATAAATTTTTCAAAACAAATGGCGGTTGTAACCGCCATGTAAATTACCAACTCCAACGATAATTTAAGGTAAAGGTTCTACCTCTAGCCGCTAATGCATAGGAAGGGTCAAAACCTGCAAAAAGTTGGTTGGTAACATTTAAGTATTGATTATTAAGTAAATTCCTAACGCCTAAACTCAAAGTACCATCACCCAACTGGAGACTGCTGATTAAATCCATGACAAAATAACTATCTATACCAATCGGGTCCTCTCCCGCATCAAAAGCACTGTTTCTGTTGCCAATATATAATCCTTGAAGGCGATTGTTCCATCCTGGTAAGGTTTCATTCTCGATGTATGCTGTCAACTTTAAAGGTGAAATTTCAAAACCAGTAATTGATACAAATTCACCTGTGTCTGAGTTTTCTCTTTCTCCTTCACTCCAAGTTAATGTACTGCCTAATTTCCATTTATCACTTGGTTGCCAATCTGCTGCTAATTCAATGCCATAATTGCGTTGGGGAGAGCGCAAAATTCTAAAATCGCCGCCAAAGTCGTCAAATTGAACCCTACTTCCTAAACTGGAATAACTATAAAATCCAGCTAGGGAAGCTTGGAAATTATTCCACTGTCCACGAATTCCTAATTCGTAGCTATCAACTTTTTGTGGTGCTGATAGTTCCACATCTTCAGCAAAATTGAAACCCGCTTGGGGACGCTGTACTATGCGTGAAATATTAGGTAGTGAAAATCCTTGAGCAAAATTAGCAAACAGATTAATTGTTGGGGTGGCTTTGTAAACTACACCCGCATTAAATACCACATCATCTAAAGTTTTCTCCCCACCTCGATAAGATAATCCAGTGTCTCCATCTACCCAGTTATCAACAACTGACACATTAATATTTTCATAGCGTACCCCACCACTCAGGAATACTTTGTCGCTTGCTTCCCATTTTACTTGAGAAAATAAACCCAAGTTTTCGATAGTAAAGGGAGCGATACGGATTGATGAACCGATTTTCCTTGCTATTCTGCCGTCGCTGTTGTCAAACTCTGCAACATCAAATAAATCGTAATCTCCTTTACTATCTTCACTGGAATAGTCTGCACCCCACAGTAAATTCAAGTTATTTGATAAAGCTGTATCTAACTGCAAACGTCCTCCAAATCGTTCTGCTGTCACTACCGAACGACCAACATCTAAAATGCTATCTGGATCAAATATGCGGTTATCAAACAGGGTTGCAGCCGTTTTAGTTTGACGATAATAAGTCTGTGCTTGTAGTTGGCTATTCAGGATATTATTGTGGGTGTAATCAAGTTGAATGACAGTTCCTCGGTTAAAAGGATCTGAGGAATCAACAAACTCAACTGGTCGATCTAAAAGACGTGCTTTTGGACTTCCTGGTATTTCTCCTACAGTTAAATCATAATCTCCATATTGATTTTGATCATCATTAAAGTAATTAGCTGTAATTTGCAATCTTTGTTCTGAACCTAATTCAAAACCGAGCTTACCCAAAAGGTTGATAGAAGAACTTTCCGCTTCTGCATCACCAAATAATGGTATGGGATCGCCTTCGGCATCAAATGGTTTTCCAAAGCTATCACGGGTGAAAGAAGCGACAAAATCTACCCCTCCTTCCTTACCGGAAATACCGTAGCTTAAAAAGTTACCAAAACTACCAGATTTGAAGTTACCAACGGATCGTACTCCAATTTCTGCATTGGAAACTACTCGGTCTTGAGTTGGTCGTCGGGTAATAATATTAATCACCCCACCCGCAGCACCATCACCATAAACAGCACTCGGACCGCGTACTACTTCTATCCGTTCAATCGCCTCAACATCAATGCGACGTAAATTAGCAACGGATGTATCATTATCAATATTAGAGCTAATCGGTACTCCATCTACCAATACTTGAGGTGGTCTTCCCCGCAAAGTCTGAGCGAAACTTTGCTGTGAGTCTGAACTAGCTCCTAAACCTGGAACTGAATTACTCAAAATACTTTGCAAATCTCGATTTACTTTAGTTTGCTGATCAAGTTGCTCACGGGTAATCACAGTTACAGAACGTGGTATGTTTTGTAGTTCTTCTCCTGTGCGTGTAGCTGTCACTACCAGTTCAATGGGTTTATCAATCTCGGCTGTTGGTTGTTCTGGTGGTGTTTCACTTGTCGGCTGTGATGGTGGCGGTGTTTGTGATACAGTGGGCGCAAACTCAAAAATTAAACCTTTATCACTATCAAATAACTGTGCTGTGGGTAAACCTTCCTCACCCGTCACTGTCACCCTTACAGTATTTGCATCAATATTTGTAACTGTTATTTCTGTAATCCCCGCAGTAGGTTTTTCCGACTTAAACGTGAAAGCATCCCCAGTCGGTAAACGCAATTGACCACCCGTAATATCGGCAATAAAATTATTATCCGTACTGCCATTGACAACTTGCAGCTTATCTCCTTGACTTGTTTCTAAAATTACTTCCACACCTTGATCAGTGGGATTTGCTTTTACCCCCGTAATTGGTATAACAGTAGTAGCAGGAGTTGATGTTGGTGATTGGGAAAGCCATTCTTTAATAGTTTTTGGAGTTTGGGGAAATTCTTTTATATTAGTGACTTTAGATACATTATTATCGCGATCGCCTAAACTTAACTGTTGTGATTCAGCTTTGACAGAAACAGCAAAACAGATCGAGAACACACTCAGCAGCCAAGATAAATACTGTAATTTATTTAACATCTTCCACACCACCAAGAATATTTATCAATAAGCTTATAGGTAAGTTCTCTAAGAGTGAAGATGTTAATGGTGGTTAGACGGAATTATTATGGTGGCTAGGCGGAATTTCTGAGATTTTCCTCATTTTCTCGGAGATAAATACTCGGATTTACACCAAATTTTTTCCGAAATGCTGATGCAAAATAACTTCTATCTTTAAATCCAACCATCCGTACTACATCTGTTACTTTGGCTTGACGAGTTTCTAATAAATGTCGTGCTTTTTCCAGTCGATAGTTATATAAATAACCAAATGCTGTAGTACCAAAAACTTCTCGAAAACCTTTTTTGAGAGTACAGTCATTTAAACCAGCCATCCGTGCCAATTCCATTAATGATGGCGGATTTGCGATATTTTTGATTAAAATATCTCTGGCATAATAAATACGTTCGATATTATCTGGCTGAAGTTTGCTAGTTAGATTATTTGGGGTATTCCCCTTGATTTGTTCCAGACGTAAAACCGTTAATTCTAAAGCTTTGCTTTCCAAATATAATCTTCTTGTTATTCCTTGATAGGGGCAATTTAAGATTTGAGTTATCAAATTGTGCATTTCAGGTGTAGTTTTTGTGAAATGACGATATTCAGCTTCACCTTGTATTCCCATTACCCGCTGCATCAGTGGGGGTAATTGTTCGATTTCATCAGCAATCAAGTTTTTAAAAAAGCAAACATCAAAATGAATATCAAATTTAAGAATTCGCGAACCTCCGCACCATTTCACGAAACCCCTTTCTCCAGAATGCCAATGTGCAAGAAAAAAGTTTTGTCCACAACGAGTTTGTTCGTTGTAATTATCGCCTAAAAGAGTAAAACTTAATTCTAATAGTGACCCAGGTTGACCACTTGCTATCTCAACAACTAAATCTTCTTGCAGGGTATAATCATCAATTAACAAATTTAACCCAGGACAAATATCCATTGAACGACGATAACCTTGGCTGAGATGTTTCGGATCGTGGAGTGTAATTTCAACAGTTTCATATGATGAAATTTTCTCCGGTTCAGTCTGAAAGATTTGTTGGTAAAATTCTTCTTCCGAGATGATTAAGGTCATGTCTAGTTTATTTGTGCGGATGGATTAGCAGGAGAATCGAGCCATAATTATAATTGTTGAGAAATACTATCATTATTTTGATAAAAATTCTAGATGTTAAGCTTACGTGAATTCGAGGATTTCTTAATTACCTTTGCTTGTGTTCGGTGAGAAGTCGGGTTTTTACAGAAGTGACTTTTTAATGATTCGTTCCGTCTTGTCGAACTGACGGTAAGCTTGGTGACGGCACAAGTGCGATCGCTTTTTGGCATCTTGCTAATTGAGTATAAAAAGAATCATACCTTCACTTCCAGCGGCTAATGGCGATCGCAAAGCTGGAAATATCAATTAGCCGAATTCCAAACAAACCAATTACTTTGTAAGCATATCCAGCTAAAGCGGGTGATACAGCAACATTATTACTATTGTCAAGTTAGTTGTTTACTGATTTGACTGCAAATTCTGTCCCTCCTTTCAAATTCAATGTGGCAGAACAATAACAATTGATTGGATTTTGTAAATATTCTACATAACTTTGTAAATCTTCTTTAATTTTTTTTACTGATCATTAAAACCTCTGTGTTGATCAAGTTGATGTGAACAACCCAAGCGATTTTTCTTCTTAAATTAATAATAAATAATATGATTAATTTACACCGAAAATCAGTATCGTGAGTTACAAACATTGCTGCTACAAATCAACTTCGGTTATCAGTATCAGAGCTTTTTGCCGGGGCTTAGCAAAAAGGCATATTTTCTTGTAAGGTGCTGTACCCTAGGAGAAATTCTGAACGTAGTAATAAGGAGCTTGTGGTGTCACACACCAACCACCGATTGTACTCAGGCTATTCCTGTGATTAAATCTTTTATATATTATGTATGTATTGAGAATTATTGTAATTATATATTTTTGTCGTATTATTAATAAATATTTTCAAATACAGCAAACATAAAATGTTGAAATCGCTACAAATTAACTATCATGCCTTTGTGAGTGGATCTGTTATCGCTGCGATCGCGCTTCTGGCTGGATGTAATTCTACTCCTAATGAAGCAACAAGTGATAACATCAATACGCCTGAAGCGACTGCTCAATCTGTCGCAAGTGAGGAAAAAATTAGTGACGGAGAAAAAGCCAATGCAGATTTTCAGGATAAACTCAGTGGTCAAGCCCTTCTGAATGCTTTAAAACAAGGGGGTCATGTAATTTATTTTCGTCATACCCAAACTGAAAAAGACTATGCCGACCAAGTAAAAGCGGTGATGGGTGATTGTTCAACTCAACGGATGCTGAGTGAAGCGGGATGGAAACAAGCTAAAGCTATTGGGGAAGGGTTTCGCAAGTATACCATTCCTTTTGATAAAGTAATTTCCAGCCAGTATTGTCGGGCTTGGCAGACCGCAGACTTAGCGTTTGGTAAATACGAGAAAAATGCCGACCTCAACTTTCCCAAAGCTGAAGACTATACACCTGAACAAACCGCTCAAATGAAGGCTCAGCTAACACCGATGTTAACAACTGTACCTGCAAAAGCGACTAATACTGTAATTGTGGGTCATGATGACTTGTTTGAAGCCGCAACAGGGATTTATCCAGATCCACAGGGTATGGCTTATATAGTTAAACCTGATGGTAAAGGTGGTTTCGAGTTGATTGCCAATATGCTTCCAGAAGAATGGGCAAAATTAGGAGATAAATAGATATTTCCGATCAAGAATGTAGAGACGGGATAGTATGAGCGTCTCTACAAAGGTTTCGTTTGTCGGATATTTAATTTCCGCACAGCAGTATAATTATCATTATTGATAGATTAAACTATCAAAAGTTTTGATAGAATAATCTATTGAAAGCTACAATTGAGAAAAATATTCGCTTATGTCATACAAGCT
Source organism: Rivularia sp. (in: cyanobacteria) (assembly GCA_050329355.1). GTDB lineage: Bacteria > Cyanobacteriota > Cyanobacteriia > Cyanobacteriales > Nostocaceae > Rivularia. The sequence continues at coordinate 5,151 of JBHJOU010000473.1, read as the reverse complement.
AGAAGCTCTGCCGTATCCTACAGATGCCTTAGAACCTTACATTGATTCACGAACAATGCAAGTTCATCATGATTTTCATCATGGTGGCTACGTCAACAACTTGAATGCTGGGCTAGCATCGTATCCAGAATTACAAAGTAAAAGCCTAGAAGAATTGATTCGTGACTTAAATACCTTGCCGGAAGGGGTTCGTAATGTAGTTCGCAATCATGGAGGAGGTCATTTTAATCACTCAATATTTTGGACGGTTATGGCTCCTAATGCAGGTGGTGAACCCACAGGAGCGATTGCCGAAGCCATCAACGAAACTTTTGGTAACTTTGAAAACTTTAAAACTCAGTTTAATGATGCTGGTGCCAAACACTTTGGTAGTGGTTTTGTTTGGTTGGTTCGGACTACTGGGGGTAAATTAGAGGTGATGAGTAGACCTAATCAAGATTGTCCTTGGTCTGAAGGTCATTATCCGATTATGTGTAACGACGTTTGGGAACACGCTTATTATCTTACCTATCAAAATCGTCGCCCAGAGTACCTTAAACAGTGGTGGAATACAGTTAACTGGAACGAGGTAAACAACCGTTTAGCCATATCAACTAGTCTCTAGATAAAGACGAAACAATATACCCGATTTGTTTGACAAATCGGGCATCTGTTCTGTTATGATTGCTTAATATCAAGTCTGGATGATTAGTTATAATTAATTCTGTCTGAGTACTTATTATTTGCTGTTCCCTACTCCCTATTGCCTGTTGCCTCTTAAAATTTATTAAAATTTGCGTTAATCTAGGTAGACAGTTCATAAAATCTATCCACCTAGCATGGATGAATCTGCTACAGTTGAGCGGGTAAAAAACAAAAATCAAATCCTTTGTTTACTGAAAATGAAAGGACAACAGTCAGCAGCTCAATTAGCTCAACAGTTGCAAGTATCACCAATGGCAATTCGTCAACATTTACATACTCTGCAAGATGAGCAATTGGTGACTTATACTGAAGAACGTCAAGCTGTAGGTCGTCCACTGAAGCTATGGTATTTGACTGCTAAAGCCATAAATTTTTTCCCCAATCATCACGCAGATTTGGTGGTGAATTTAATTGAGGGAGTAACTGAAGTATTTGGCATGAATGGGTTAGAAGCATTAATTGCCCAACGCACCCAAACTCAGATTAACAATTATTCAGCCAAAATGCCAGATAATTTATTATGGCAGGAACGAGTGGCTGTAATTGCAGGCTTCCGTACTCAGGAAGGGTATATGGCAGAGGTGATAGAGGAGTCACCAGATGAATTAATGCTTGTGGAAAATCACTGTTCAATTTGTACTGCTGCTCAAAAGTGTCCTCAATTGTGCAGTTCAGAATTAGAAGTGTTCACACAGTTACTTGGTTCTACAGTTAGCATTCAACGAGTCGAACATATTTTAAATGGCGATCGCCGCTGCGCTTATCGTATTTGTGCCAATAGTCATTAGTTATTTGTGACTGATTATTCTTTTTATCTGTCTTCGTCTATCATCTTGCTATTTATTGATAAATATTTGCATTTGTTGTAAATTGTGAATATTGATGCCATTAAAGAAATATTTATTAAGGATCAAAGAATCAAGATTTTTAGGTTTTACCGAACACATTCTTATTCTCTTACCATGTCCAGCACTCCGATAAACCTCAACGCAGTCGATCCGGTGTGGAAAAACCATATCCAGGAAGGAAACAGTAAAATGCAATTGAAGTTGTACCACGATGCGATCGCTTGCTATCAAAAAGCATTGACTGTTGCACAGGAATTATTGCAGGAAGCAACTTCCCGTTTAAGTAATTCTGAGGCAATTCATATCTATGTGCTTTCATGTCAGAATCTTGCTAATTGTCACTTGGCGGTGGGAGAGGTAATGGAAGCAGAAACTTGTCTGCTCAAAGCCCAAAGCAATGCATCAGAGATGATGGGCGCTAGTAAGTTACCAATGGAATTTCGCACACAAGCATATTATGCGTTCCATGCGACATTTCAAGATTTAATCAAGTTTTATCAAGCTGTTGATCGGCAAGATGCTTTATGTGAAATTATCATGCAATCCAAAGAACAGGCACTTAAGTTTTTTGGGCAAGGCGAAGAAACTCTACCAAACAACTGATTGGTAGGGAAAGAATACAGGCTGAATATTTGTGCCTAGGTACTTAAACTGATATCTTGCACAGAGCCGCATAATTAACTACATAATCAAAAATAGAAATAAAAATATATGTTAATAACATAAAAAAATGTCATATTTTTAGTCCATTTTTATGGACTTCTGCTATCAGACTGGGACTTGCAACCCCAGGCGGGTAAGAACTAAGTCAAACAATTAGTAATTATTTTAACGATAGGTTTCTATGGTGCAAGATATACTTAAATTCCACATTCCGGACTTGATTTTGTAGTATAAAAATAGGCAAATTGACAAGTCAGCGCAAGCGATCGCATTCAGGAAAATTAGATTATACTGTTAATTATTCTCAATAAATCTGAGAAAATCAAACCTTCTGCGTTGACTTAGCCCAAACTCAGGTACCAAGTGAAGAATAATACACTTATTTTCCGCTCAAAGTTCCCACCGATATCCTTTCGTCTGCACCGACGTATTCCGTCAGTCTTACTGCTGATTTGTGTCATTACCTTCACAACATTTATTATTAGCACCTCTGTCGGTGAGTATCCGACTCCACCCCTTGTGGTTTTGCAAACCCTATTGGGAATCGACACGGGAAATCCTGATTATGGTTTTGTGATTAATACTTTACGATTACCAAGAACATTAACAGCTTGTTTAGTAGGTATTGCACTGGCAATTTCCGGTGCAATTATGCAAGGTTTAACCAGAAATCCTCTTGCCGATCCGGGAATTATTGGTATCAATGCCGGAGCTAGTTTAGCAGCAGTTAGTATTATTATTTTACTACCAAATTTACCCGCCGGAATTTTGCCAATATCCGCTTTTTTGGGCGCTTTAATTGCTTCTTTATTAATTTATATTTTTGCTTGGGATAGGGGAACTCACCCAGTCAGATTAATTTTAATTGGTGTGGGAATTTCTGCGGTTGCTGGGGCTTGTACCAGCTTCATGGTCACGTTTGGTAATATTTATGATGTCAATCAAGCATTAGTTTGGTTAGCAGGAAGTGTCTATGGAAGAACTTGGGAACAGCTTTTTGCATTTCTACCTTGGTTGATTGTATTTGTCCCTTTAGCGTTAATTAAAGCGAGTGAATTAAATACTTTAAATTTAGGAGATGACATTGCCCAAGGTTTAGGAAGTAAGGTTGAATGGCAACGGGGTTTATTATTAGTAATTAGTGCCGCTTTATCAGGTGCAGCAGTTGCAACGGCAGGAACAATTAGTTTTGTCGGATTAATTGCACCTCATATTGCCCGTCAATTAGTAGGAGGAAATCATCTCGGTTTGATACCAGTTTCCGGAGTTTTAGGAGCAATGATGGTGGCTATTTCTGATTTATTAGGAAGGGTTATTTTTGCACCAATAGAAATTCCTTGTGGTATTGTCACTGCGGTAATTGGTGCGCCTTATTTTCTTTATTTATTAATACAAACCCGCAAAAAATAACCTGATTGTTAGCTCACTTCTTGAATTTGAATAAATTAAACTTTCTAAAACATCTAAAAAAATGCAATTGAACATTCACCAACATTCGCAAATTGAAACCCGTGGTTTAACTTTAGGCTATGACGGAACAACGATAGTTAAAAACTTAGATTTAACTATACCCAAGGGAAAAACTACAGCATTAGTCGGTGCAAATGGTTGTGGAAAATCTACTTTGTTACGAGGATTAGCCAGATTACTTAAACCTAGCAAAGGAACTGTTTATTTAGATGCTAAAGATGTCTTTAAACTATCCACCAAAGATGTTGCTCAAAAATTAGGAATTCTCTCTCAAGGACCTGTTCCTCCTGAAGGCTTGACAGTAAAAGATTTAGTTGCCTGTGGACGTTTTCCTTACCAAAATTGGTTACAACAGTGGACAAAGGAAGATGAAAGATTGGTCGATATAGCTTTAGAAATTACCCGCATGAAAGAGTTAGCAGAAAGGGAATTAGATACTCTTTCTGGGGGACAGCGACAACGAGCTTGGATTGCCATGGCTTTGGCACAAGATACGGATATTTTATTATTAGATGAACCGACAACTTTTTTAGATTTAGCGCATCAAATTGAAGTGTTAGATTTATTATGGGAATTAAATCAAAATCAAGGAAGAACTTTGGTGATGGTGTTGCATGATTTAAACCAAGCTTGTCGGTATGCTGATAATGTAGTTGCAGTCAAAGAAGGTCAAGTTTTTGTGGCGGGGGAACCCGAATTAGTAATGACCGAAGAGATGGTAAAGGAAGTTTTTGGGTTGGAATGTCGATTTTTTCCCGATCCTGTTGCTGGCACACCGATGTGTGTTCCCATTGGGAGAAAAGGAAGAGTTTGATACATACATAAGGGTCATAGATTGTAAACGAATTACCCTGGCTGAAGCTGGTGTTAGATTTCTATTTTAACTTAATATCCCAATTACTCTAATAGACATCTCCGAAAAAGAATGTAGAGACGCTCATAGTATCGCGTCTCTACAAGGATTTCGATTGACGCATATTTAATTTCTGGAGATGTCTAATATTTTCTTCAACTGATTACAAGTTTCTTCAATTTTATCGATACTACCAGGATTTACCAGTCCATAATAATCAAAAACATAAACTTTTTCTTTTTGAGCAGCTTTAAGTTTATTCCAGAAATTCTTTGATTTTAATTGTGTCATTACTCCTGCATTCGCAGGGTCTACTACTAATAGTAATTCTGGATTTTGTTGGACTATTTTTTCTTCGGAAAGTGTGACATAACCTTGTCCTATCGATTCTCCCTGTAAATTTGCTGTTAAATTATTCGCATTAAATTTTGACAGTAAATCTCCAGTCCAACTATTTTTATTTGGAGATAAAACTGGTTGGCTGCTAACTAATACAAGAAGAGAATTATTACTTTTTGGAATGTCTTTTATAAATGAATCGTATTTTTGTAATAAAGTTGTTGGGTCTGTATTTGTAGCTTCAGCTAGTTCCTGTGTATGTTTAATTAAAGCATCCCAACTGTTTGTTTCACT
>JBHJOU010000986.1:0-2574 GCA_050329355.1 Rivularia sp. (in: cyanobacteria) | reverse complement strand
TTGAGATAAATAGGCTTGGTATTTTTAAAAAAGCGTTTTTTAACTTTAGGATTCAGCGTCGAATTGCTATAGTTATCCAAAGTTATGCTTTGTCTTTCGTCACAAATATTAGGGTAATTATAATTAGCGGATAATACTATGAGCAAAAATAAAAATCCCGATCGCGATCAGCTGCCTTACAAATTGCAAGAAATTGCGGATCACATACACGAATACTCGACGGTTTGTCAAGGGGATATTTTAGAAATTTTAGGATTGCTTAGACAGTTAGAGAAATTGCATCGAGAAATTAGAGACGGTATTTTTCAAGAAAATTTACCATCAAATCGTCAGGCACTATACTCATTGTTAAAAGACATTGAAGCAGAAGGAGGCTGGCCTTATATTGAGCGGATGAGGATTCAAGCCTTGATGATTAATTTAGAAACTATTGCCGAAGAAGATAGCTGAAAATTTCCATTTTTTGGTTAATAGCTTAGTTTATATCTTGGATCATAGAAGCCCATAGTCAAAATAATTACTAATTGTTTGACTTCGTTTTTAACCGCCTGGGACTGCAAGTCCCAGTCTGATAGCGCAAGTCCATTAAAATGGACTACAATATTACATTTTTATGCTAGTAATATTTTTATTGATATTTTTTATTATCTAGTTAATTATGCGTAAGCTAGAAGATATCAGTTAGCTAATACCTTGACAAAGTTGGCGATCGCCAGAATCGACATTGCGGTTGTACTGGAGGTAATCACCCACCCAGTGACAACCGCGTACTAGTAGATTCTCCAAGTCTAAATTCCATAGAACTATTGTATGATCATCGCTAGCAGATGCTAAAGTTTGACCGTCCGGACTAAAACTAACATCTAATACTGGAGCTTGATGTTCGCTGAGGCTTTTAATTAATTTACCTTCACTACTCCAGATTTTGACAGTACTATCCCAACTAGCAGCAGCGAGAGTTTCACCATTAGGACTAAAAGTCACAGCACTAACGCTATCTCCATAACCTTTTAATAAAGTTTTTAATAAAGTACCATCCCAACGCCATAATCTAACGGTATTATCCCAGCTAGCAGAAGCGAGCAAGTTATCACTAGGACTAAAACTGACACCTAACACCCAGCCAGAATGAGGTAAAAACGTTTTTAATAACGTACCATCTCGTCGCCATAATTTTACAGTTTGGTCGTCAGAACCGGAAGCTAAAACCTGAGAATCAGTACTAAAACGGACACTATTTACCCTTGCTTGATGTCCGTTTAAAGTTTTGAGCAATTTACCTTGGTGATTCCATATTTTTACCGTTTTATCGGTACTAGCAGATGCCAATAATTGGCCATCGGGGCTAAAACTGATACTAGTTACGCTGTCATGATGTCCGTAAAGTGTTTTGAGTAGTTGACCGTCTCGCTGCCAAAGTTTGATAGTTTTGTCATAGCCTGCTGATGCTAAGATTTCGCTGTTGGGATGAAAACTCACACTTGTGACTCGATCGGAATGTCCCAACAAAGTTTTGTAAAGACGAGTTTCAAACCCAGCACTGGGAGATTGTCGCTGCCAAAGTTTAACCGTATTATCGCGACTGCTAGAAGCTAAAATTTTACCATTAGGACTCCAAGCAACACTTAGTACCCGGTCTTCATGTCCTTCTAAAACTGGTAACTTAGGAGGATTTAAGCTCCAAAGTTTGACAGTTTTGTCATAACTTGCCGATGCCAAAAATTTCTGATCGGGGCTGAATGAAACACTAGCTACAGCATCGCTATGACCTTTAAAAGTTTTCAGCAATTTACCACTGTTAACATCAATCAAATTGATCGTCTTGTCATCTCCAGCGGAAGCGAGCTTTTCACCTGATGAATCAAAATTTAGACTCCAAATTGTACCGTTATGCTGCTCTAAATTGCGATAAGCACGGTATATGAAGCTGTTTACACCGTCTTTTTGTTCGCTTCGCCAAAATTTGATCGTACCATTGCGATCGGCCGAAGCTAATATTCGACCGTCAGGACTAAAATTAGCAACAGTTACCCCTTGCTGATGACCTTGTAAAGTAGTTAATAAACTGCCATCAATTCCCCATATTTTCACGGTGTTATCATCGCTAGCTGAAGCAATAAATCGACCATCGGGGCTGAAAACTACCCAATTGATCCAACCTTGATGTCCCCGGAGAATTTTGATTAATTTACCGTCACTGCTCCAAATTTTCACCGTTTCATCTTTACTTCCGGTAGCCAATAATTTACCATCAGGACTAAAGCTAACCTTATCTACCCAATCTCCGTGACCGAGAGTTTTGAATGGTTGCCAATCAAATTCTTGTGTAGCGGGATTTTTGCGCCAAATTTTGACGGTTTTATCCCGACTTGCAGAAGCAAGCAAATTGCCATCGGGGCTAAAAGCTAAACTGCTAATACTTTCTTCGTGACCTTGTAAGGTTTGTAATAATTTACCATCAGTGTGCCAAATTTTTACGCTTTTATCGCGACTTCCCGACGCTAGTAACTCACCGTCAGGACTGAAAATTACATCCCAAACAATATCACCATGTCCTTCTAAACGGTTGACTTC
>JBHJOU010000167.1:0-2886 GCA_050329355.1 Rivularia sp. (in: cyanobacteria) | reverse complement strand
CTTCTATCATCTGCGCCCAAAACGGTTTTAATTCTTTTACCCCTCACGGGGATGGAAACTAAAGTTACCACCTGAGGAGTTGAACTCATTTATTGTTTTAATTCTTTTACCCCTCACGGGGATGGAAACTAACGTAACTCGTTAATCCGTCTGAATGATCACCAAGTTTTAATTCTTTTACCCCTCACGGGGATGGAAACTTTCAATCAAATATTTATGAAACTCCGCTTTGTTGCCTAGTTTTAATTCTTTAACCCCTCACGGGGATGGAAACCAGAAATGACGTAAAAAGAATTCCATTGTGCAGGTTTTAATTCTTTTACCCCTCACGGGGATGGAAACCTGCATCAACCACCGCAACAAATGCTCTCATTTCGGGTTTTAATTCTTTAACCCCTCACGGGGATGGAAACACTTTTTATGCTACAATGGTTTTGCCACTGATTGCATAGTTTTAATTCTTTAACCCCTCACGGGGATGGAAACTGATTTTGCAATCTGAGAAAAATAAGAAGTAGGAAAACTTGCTAGATCATAATGCCGCACACCACACGCAGCCCAATATTATAGTTATCGAGGTTAGAATCGTAGCGATAGCGGTTAGCAGAGCGACAATCGCTAGGAAGGCTGTACCAAGAGCCACCGCGTAGCACTCGATGATTGTTTTCGTTTTCATCAGCTTCTATCCAAGCACTACCGTCTGTGGTTGCTCCTTCATAATTATCATGCCAATTATCAAGACACCATTCCCAAACATTGCCATGCATATCGTATAAGCCAAAAGCATTGGGCGGAAATTGCCCTACTGGGGTGGTTTCTTGGCGCAATTCTCCTTTGAGTTCGTCGGCAAAAATCATACTGGCATCATAATTAGCTAAATCACCAGTAATGGTTTCGCCAAAATGAAAGGGTGTAGTAGTACCAGCACGACAAGCGTATTCCCATTCTGCTTCGCTGGGAAGATGATATTCTTTTCCGGTGCGATTTGATAATCTGGCACAAAATTCAACTGCATCGTACCAAGAAATTTGTTCTATTGGTCGATTATCTCCTTTAAAATGAGATGGTTGTGGTTTTAATTCTCTTTCAATTTGAGGTAAATTAGCTACTGCTTGCCACTGTGCTTGGGTTATAGGGTATTTGCTCATGAAGAAAGTTGGAAATGAGACTTGGTGCTGGGGACGTTCTGAGTTTTTGCTGCGCTTTTCTGTTTGTGGTGCGCCCATTGTAAAAGTATCACCAGGGATGTAAACCATTTCCAAAGTAATACCATTTCCTAAATCTTCAATAAAATATCGATTTTCTTGTTGTTGGCGATGAATTATTATTTCTGTACCCTTTCCAATGTCAGATTTTTTTGATTGGGTGGTGGCAGTTTCAAATATGAAATTTTGCAGGTTTATACTAGCTGATTCCTCAGTTATATCCCACGGGGGTAAATCACCTTCTGTTTTAACTTGTTGCAATCCTGATTGTGATATTGAATCTACTGCTATAATTTCTGGTATTTGCGGAATCAACTCTTCAGGTAAAGAAAGCTCAACTCCCGCTACAAAATAAGAACGACGTAATGCCGATTCCTCAACACCAGAAGCATCAATCAAAACTTGACTAACCAATTGAGCATATCTTACTAATTGGGCATAACTATTTAATTGCGGTGCTAATTCTTGAGTAATCTTAGCTAAACGCGCTATTTCGGCTCGATTTACCAAACTTCGTCCAATCGCAGTACTTTGAAAATCTTGAGCAATTTCCCTTGCAGCTGTTTCTGGTTCTATATATACCATTGCTGCCCATTGCTGCGCTTGTAGTTCTTTGGGACTGATGTAAGGATTATTCTGGTAAATATGCTTCACGTAACTAATTAATAACCTTGCTACCTCTTTCATCCGCTCCGAACCCAATTCCCGATTCATTTCTTCGAGCAAGTAAGCGCGTACAGCAGTATCCATCGCATACAACTCATATTCTACCTGACGGCACAAATCAGATAGCAACAAGTCAACTTCTGCTACCCAAGGTACTTCACCTCGCAGAAACTGCACTCGCAGAAAATTTAATAATTCTGGTGTCAAAACTAAAGGTAATGCAGCATGACAAGCCAACACTTTATAAGACGGTTGAAATCTACGTACAAACCGTTCTACCATTTGTTCGGCTCTTTGTGTTTCTTGCTGCTGGCTAATCATCAGGAATCAATTATTAGTTTAGATTTAATCAGTATATATAAAGTTTATTGTGGTAACATTTTTTAGCCAATTGCCTTCTTCATCCCGCCTTTTAATAAATACAGCTAATGATAAAATACCATCAACCTTTGTTTATCGGATTGTTAATTTCTTTCCTAAGCTTATCAATAGCAGCACCAGTAAGAGCCGAAAGCAAAATTAATGCTACTCCTACAAATTTGACGGTTGCGGGGAAAAGGTGTTTTATTAACCGAGTTAATTGTACAAAAGCTAAACGCCATTTATTGCTACGCTCCCAACAAGAAGTTACCAATATCAAAATTATTAGTTCGGATTTGAATAGAACCGATGCTGCTCAAGTATTTCCGGCTGATGCTATCAAAATCAACTCTGCAAATATTTCTACAACCATACAACAGCTAAATGCAAATGAATCTGTAACGGTTCCTATTGAATTTGATTTACAAAATATTCCTAGCGGAGAATTTAACGGTACTTTATTGGTAACTTATGCCGATGGAGAAATCATAATTCCTGTAAATATTAAAGTTAAAGACAACTGGTTTTTACCATTATTAGTATTACTTTTGGGCGTAAGTTTGGGAATTGCTATTTCTACGTATCGCAACGAAGGAATGGCTCGTGATGAGGTTTTGGTAAAGGTTGGGCGTATACGCAGCAGAGTCAGGGCTGA
>JBHJOU010000828.1:0-3625 GCA_050329355.1 Rivularia sp. (in: cyanobacteria) | reverse complement strand
GCAACTCGACGCGGCATTCCTTGTAAACCCAATTCATGCATGGGTAGGAAAGTTAAGTTAGTGCCGATGAAGGTGAGGACAAAGTGAATTTTACCCAAAGTTTCATTCATCATCCTTCCCGTCATTTTAGGGAACCAATGGTAAATCGCAGCATAAATACCAAATACAGAACCGCCAAATAGGACGTAATGGAAATGCGCGACTACATAATAAGTATCGTGAACGTGTCCGTCAAATGGTGCAGTTCCTAAAGTAACACCACCAATACCACCCAAAACGAACATCATTAATAAGCCAATGGCAAACAGCATTGCGCTAGTATAACGGATTTTTCCTTGCCAAAGAGTTGCTACCCAACTAAATATTTTAATTCCTGTAGGAACAGCAACTATCAGGGTGGAGATGGTAAAAAACATCCGCATCCAACCAGGGGTTCCGCTGGTAAACATATGATGAACAGTTAAAATCTTTAATTAGCAAAAGTTCAACGTCTATTTTTAAAACTATTCTCTATATATTCCTTAAGTTTGTATTTCAATGTTGTCTGTTCTCATTTAAATAAGGTTACTAATTGATAATTTAATTGACTATTTATTCCTTAAAAACAGATATTATTTTTCTTCTGTATCAATATCAACAAAAAGCCGGAAAATTCTTCTTATTTTCAAACCTTGTATAGTATATTTTAGAAGATTACGGATTAAAAAACCGCAGAGACAAGCCACTGCTCGGCTATGGTTCCCCGATTTGTAGCAAGTGGCGCGCTGAAAGCGCAAAGAAAAGATAAGAGAAGAGATCAACATAATTTGATGTTAGTTATATAAGAATTTTATTTAATTTATAATTTTCTAGTTCTAAAGACAGAGATTCTACTTTTTTCTGTAAATAAATATTTTGTTCTCGAAGCATTTTCATTTCTTCTTTTTCATTTAAAGCTGTATTCATCGCTTTCTTACGATTTTCTAAGGAAAACCATTTTTGATACACTTTAGTGTGCATTTCGATAGAATGCCCTAAATTATCTGCTGCTGCTTTAAGCGGTATCCCTTGTAAATGCGCTCTAATAGCACAAGCATGGCGTAAATCATAAGGTTTAAATCCTAACCCAATTCTTTTAAACCATTGTGAATTTTTATCTACTATAATAGTCAATTGTGAAAAAGATTTTATTTTATCAGTTCTTTGTTTAAGCATTTCCAGTGCCTTTTTATTTTTTAAATCAAATAGTTCAATCCATTCTGGCATAAAGGGTAATACTTCTCTGGCTCCAGTTTTATTGTCATTATGAACTTTCCAAGTATTATCTTTGTTATCTTCACTTATAAACCAATCAATATCAGGTTGGTTAAATACTTCTCTAGGGCGTAATCCGTAATTAGCAATTAAACCGTAAGCCAATCTATATATTAAATAAGTACTGCAATAAGGATTTTTTTTGTGTTTGTTTAATTCGTAATATTTTTCAAATGTATAAAAACCATCTATAATTACTTTATCTTGAGGAATGTCTCTTTTTTGAGGTATAACAGGAAGTTTTAACTTTTTAAAATCAATATCTATTTCTGAATATTTACATATAATACTAGCTACTTTTATCGCTTGAAATCTTTTACTGCTAGAATCAATTTTGCTCAATGAAATTTCTATATTGTTTTTATTCACAATTAAATCAGAGTTAAATTCTCTTTTAAAGACTTTTTTATATTCAGTAAAAGTATGTTCGCTTTTCATATCTCTTTTTCTTGTTTTGAAAAAAATATCCTCAAATTTGTCATATATTTCTCCAAAATTTATATCAATATTTTGAGAAGCTTTGCATCCTAAATATTTATCATTCCATTCAAAACACTTTCTTGATATTAATCTACTTAATTCATAAGCTTCTTCTTCTGCTGTTTTTAATCCGTCTAGGTTTGCTGGAATATTTAGGGATATTTGATACTGTTTTGTTTGTCTACCTTTTATATTCGTATCATTTGGTTTAAGTGGTAATGTAGCTCGTAACTGTATTGCATTACCTTTCATTGTTAAGGAAACCTTTGCTTTCATTTCCTTAAGTCGCAAATTAGCTTCTTTTAGTTGTTCTTCTACTTTCATTCTCATATGTGCTTCTTGTTCTTTGGCTGCTTTGTTTATACCTAAGTAGCTACCGTCTGTAGTTGCTGATGACTTGAAATCTTTAAATGCTTCTTGGTAGATGTCTGCTTTCATTTGCTTTGATTCCCTAATTCTTCCCTAAATATATGTTTCAAGCAAACATTGTTTATTGCTTACAATGTTTACTCAATAATAATTTATGCTTATTAAGGAATTTAAGTCAATTAGAAACATATGATGAACCCAGACGAATAAACCTACAACGCAAATCGCTAAACTAGAATAAGCAATTGCTTTATATCCAAATATTGGTTTACGTGCATGAACTGGAATTACTTCGGAAAGAATGCCAAAAATAGGCAGAATCATCAAATAAACTGCCGGATGAGAGTAAAACCAGAATAAATGCTGATAAATAACTACATTACCACCTGCATCTGGTTTAAAGAAGGAAGTACCAAAGTTGATATCAAATAACAACAATACTAAACCAGCAGCTAACACTGGTGTAGAAACCAATGCCAATAATGAAGTAGCTAAAATTGCCCAGCAAAATAAAGGTAATTCATCCCACTTCATCGAAGGAACTTTCATCTTCCAGATGGTAACAACAAAGTTCAATGAACCCAAGATAGAAGAACTTCCCACCAACACAATAGCGAGAATCCACATACTTTGAGCGGTATTCGCTGTTACCAAACTTAAGGGTGGATAGGCTGTCCAACCTGACTGAGAACCACCGAAAAAGAAGCTACCTAAAACCAAAGCACCAGCGGGTGGATTTAACCAAAAGGCTACAGCATTCAGCTTCGGGAAAGCCATATCCCTAGCACCGACCATTAACGGTATCAAATAGTTGCCAAAACCACCAATAGCACTGGGGACAATCCATAAAAAAATCATGATTGTCCCATGATTGGTCAGAAAAGCATTATACAAATTTGGATCGAGTAAATCTGCATCTGGTGTCGCTAATTCGGCACGTATAGCTACAGCCATCAATCCACCAATCAGATAAAAAATAAACGATGTTACTAGGTATTGGATACCAATTACCTTGTGGTCTACATTAAACGTAAAATAGTGATACCACTTCCATGCTTGAGGATGAGCATGAGCAGCTACTTGAGTTGTATTTTGTGGATGTTCTAATTGCGTCATGCGATTTTAGATTTTAGATTTTGGATTGTAATATAAGGAGATGGGGTTCACGGGACAATAATTCTTATTAACTCCTAACTCCTAATTCCTAACTCATAACTCCTAACTCCTAACTCCTAACTATTTACAATTTATTTCTGAAGTTGAGCGAGAGTTCTTGAATTAATACCCATATCCGAACTGTAAGAAGCAAGGTATTCGGATGGTGATAATTTTACGGGGTTTACTGCAACAATTTTTTCATTATTTTGTTGTGCAATACGGTTTTCTTGCAACCAACTTTGATATTCTTCGGGAGTCTCAACGATTACTTGACTCCTCATTGAACCGTGATAACCGCCGCACAATTCTGTACAAACTATAGGGT
>JBHJOU010000300.1:0-2738 GCA_050329355.1 Rivularia sp. (in: cyanobacteria) | reverse complement strand
ATTATGGGATTAGGTTCGAGGGGTTCTCAAGTTACAGCTTTACAACAAAACTTGAAGCAGTTAAATTATTTTTATGGTAATCCCACAGGCTTTTTTGATAACTCTACACAAGAAGCAGTAATCCGATTTCAACAAGATTATCGTCTTCCGGTAACTGGAACAGTAGATCAAGCTACTTCCCAAGCAATATCTACAGTATTGAAAAGTCGAGGAGGAGGTTCGGATTTTGAACCGATTTATCCCGGAGACAATAATCAAAGAGTCACACAATTGCAACAACGTTTGCTGGAATTAGGTTTATTAAGAGTTAATCCCACAGGTTATTTTGGTACTCAGACAAGAGAAGGTTTGCTTGCATTTCAGCGATATCAAGGATTATCCGAAACTGGTTTTGTAGACGAACAAACTTGGGAAAAACTTGGATTTAAAAATAACAATGAAAAACGTTATGTAGTAGTTATACCTTTGCGAAATCCCGATATCTACAATCAAGTACTCCAGTACATACCCTCCGCTCAAATTGGTAAATCCAGACTGGGAGATTTTGTCAATGCTGGAGAGTACGAACAACGTATGGAAGCACAAAGACAATCGGATCTTCTGCGCGATCGCGGTTTTGATGCAAGAGTCGAATATTTCTAGAATCTTGTAGAGACAAGGTGATGGAGGGGATGGGGAGATGGGGAGATGGGGAGAAATTAACTGTCAACTGCTAAGCAACTAAAACAGACGTATGAATTAATCGGGAATGAGATTTTAATAATAATTCTGTAGCTTGTTGAGCGCAAACAGCAGGGCTAAAAAGATTTCCCTGAATTATTTCACATTCCAAAATTCTTAACAAATTGCGTTGTTCCTCAGTTTCTACGCCTTCAGCAACTACAGAAAGATTCAGCCCATGCGCTAAAGCAATCATTGCTGTAATAATAGCCGCATCATTGGTATCATTAGTTAAATCTCGCACAAAAGAGCGATCAATTTTTAAACAGTGGATGGGGAACTGTTTGAGATAATTAAACGAGCAATATCCGGTTCCAAAATCATCTATCGATATGGAAACACCCATATCATGCAACTGAGTTAAAATTTCTTTACTAAACTCAACATTTTGCATTGCAGCGCTTTCAGTAATTTCCAACTCTAAATATTGAGGAGATAGTTTTGTTTCTGTTAATATACGTCGCACCGTATTAACTAAATTCAATTGCTGAAATTGTCTTGCAGATAAGTTAACCGCAACTCCCACAGATGATAATCCCAAAAGATTTTGCCAAATTTTATTTTGAACGCAAGCAGTTCTTAAAACCCATTCGCTAATAGGTATAATTAATCCAGTTTCTTCAGCAATGGGAATAAATTTACTTGGAGAAATTAATCCATATTTAGGATGTTCCCAACGTAATAAAGCTTCAAATTTACAAATTTCTCCTGTAGTAACATCAACTTGAGGTTGGTAATACAACCTAAATTCATTTCGCTCTAAAGCATAATGTAAACTATTCTCTAAACTCAGTAATTCCGAGGCTTGAGAATTAATCGCTGAGTTATAAATTTGATAGTGGTTTCTTCCTTGCGATTTGGCTCGATTTAATGCAGCGTCGGCATTTTTAATTAAAGTTTCTCCATCTTTTCCATGATTGGGATAAACAGCAATGCCAATGCTAGCGCTGATATGTAAAAGATGATTATCGATCAAAAATCCTGGTTTCAAAGCGGTTAAAACTTCTTCTGCAACACGAGCAGCATCCCGTACACCATTAATGTCAGATAGTAGTAAAGTGAACTCATCACCTCCCCAACGAGCAACTATGTCACGGCAGCGTAAACACTTATTTAAACGGTGAGCAACACTTTTCAACAACTTATCACCAATCCCATGACCTAATGTCTCATTAATAGTTTTGAATCGATCTAAATCCAAAAAACATACAGCTAATTTACTATTACTTTGATTAGCTTTAATTAAAGATTCTAGCAGTCGTAGATTAAACTGCATCCGATTGGGTAAATTAGTTAAAAGGTCATGGGAAGCTTGATGATTGATTGTCGCTTCTGCTTGAAAACGTTCGCTGATATCTCGAAAACTCCATACTCTACCGACAATTTTACCACCAATATACTGCGGTTGAGAATAACGCTCAAATACTCTACCATCTTTCAATTCAATTAAATCGTCAATTTCAGCACCAGGATGAGCCAGTAGCTGATTTACAGAAATTATATATTCTTGGGGGTCTTTTAGATGATTAGTTGCAAATTCCAGTATCTGTGCATAATTACCAGATTTTATCAGCGATTGAGGAATATTCCACATCTCCAAAAGCTGATGGTTGTAACCAGCTATACAACCTTGGCTATCTACCAATAAAATACCATCAGCAGTAGTTTCTAAGGTCGTTTTTTGCACAGATAAAGATTTTTCTAATTCTTGCTGTATGCACTGGTGTTGACCAATTTCTCTTTGTAACTCAACGGTACGCAGATTAATTCGATCTTCCAATTCTAAGTTTAAATTTTGATACTCTTGGATAGTTTGAGATAAGTTTTGCTTCGTTAATAATTTGTCAAAAGCCAAAGCAATTGCACCTACTGTAGCTTGCAAAAATGCAACTGTTGATTGCCAAGCTCTATCTTCCAAGCAATCATCTAAACCTATAAAACCGAAAAATTCTCCTTTAATTAGGATAGGTAAAAGTAAAATAGAAACAACTCCTCTTGCTTCTAAAAACTTTTGTTCT